>JANNGJ010000305.1:0-8839 GCA_031403815.1 Burkholderiales bacterium
GCTGAACTCGGCGGTGATGGTCTCGGCCAGCCCCGGCAGGATCGTGCGATCCAGTGCCGCCACGATGCGGTCGCGCAGCCGCGGCCCTTCGACGGCCCAGTCGATGTCGGCCTGCAGATTGGGCACCGGGCACAGCACGTAGAAACTTTCACAACCGGCAGGCGCGAAGCCAGGGTCGGTGGCGGTGGGCCGATGCAGGTAGAGCGAAAAGTCTTCGCTCAACACCTTCTTGTTGAAGATCTCATCGAGCAGTTCGCGGTAGCGCTCGCCCAGCCAGATGGTGTGGTGAGCCACGTCCGGGTAGGCCTTGCGTGTGCCGAAATAGAGCACGAACAAACCCATCGAATAGCTGGCTGCCGACAGCTTCAGCCGCGACGCCCAGCCTTGTTGAGTCTTTGGAACCATCGACGTGTACAGGTGCGCGGCGTCGGCATTCGAAACCACCAGATCGGCCTTCAGCACGCCGCCATCGGCCAGCTCGACGGCCGTGGCCACGCCCGCTTCGATGCGGATGCGTTGCACGCTGCGGCCCAGTTGCACCGCGACGCCTCGGCGTTCCATCAGGGCGCCCAGCGCGCGGGTGATCGCACCGGTTCCGCCCATGGCGAAGTACACGCCGTGAGCCCGCTCGAGGTAGTGGATCAAGCCGTAGATGCTGGTCGTGTCGAAAGGATTGCCACCCACCAACAAGGGCTGGATCGAGAAGGCCTGACGCAACTTGTCATTCTTCAGGAAGGTTTTCACCAGACCCCAAACCGTGCGATCACAACGCAGCCGGATCAAGCTGGGAATCACCCGCAACATCGTGCGCAGCCGGTCGAACGGCTTGTCGGACAGACGCGTGAATCCGATGTCGAAGATGCGCTTGGAGTGCTCCAGCAGGCGCAGGTAGCCATCGCGGTCATCGGCCGAAATGCGCCCGATCTCGGCCAGCGTTTCATCCAGCGTGCCGCCATAGTCGAAATGGTCGCCATCGGCAAAACAAAAGCGGTACCAGGGCTTCAGCGGCACCAGCTCGACATGGTCGGCAAACCGCTCGCCAAACAGCGCGAACAGCTCTTCAAACAAGAAGGGTGCCGTGATCACGGTCGGACCCGCGTCGTGACGGAAACCGTCGCGCTCGAAGACCTGGGCGCGGCCGCCGAGCTGCCGGCAGCGGTCGATCAGCGTGACCCGGTAGCCCTTGGCCCGCAAGCGCAATGCGGCCGCGATACCGCCAAAGCCGGCGCCAACAACGACTGCGTGCGGTGAAGCTGCGGCCCAGCGAGTCGTCGTTGAATCTGACCGGCGGGCGAGAGGCTCGAAGGCCGGGACTCGAGCAGGTGCGTACTCAGCACTCATGGTGGCGCTCCAATGACATGTCGTCTTGGGTGACGGTCGGTCGGGCATCCCGCCGCCGTCACCCAAGCGATCACCGTGTGGCTGTTTCGATCTCGGTCTTGCGCGCGGCGATCATGTAGATCAGCACGCCAAACACTGCCTTGGCGATAACGTCCGCCACCGTGTAGCCCACCTGCACGGCGGTGGTTGCGTCCGCGCCCGTGAAGCCGATCATCGGGAACACGAACACCAGTGGGTAGAACAACCACGACACCACCGTCAGCGTTCGCGCCGCACTCACCAGGGAACGAACTTCCGGGGGTTGTGAGGCGATCGACGCCTTCAGACCGACGTACAGGTCGTAGACGATGATGGCGAACGGCACCATGGCCAGCGACCACCACAGCCAGCGGGTGCCGGGATCGGACGAGATCTCACCGGGATAGCCCAGCGCCACCATCAGTGCAGCCAACAAGCCCAGCTTTGTCGCCTTGGCCCGCGTTTCGGCACCCGACAGGCGCATCACCAGGATCAGTTCGACCAGCAGCAAGGGCACCGTCAGCAGCCAGTCGACATAGCGGTAGGCGTCATTGAACTTCACCCCTGTTTGCTTCATCGTGCCGTCAACGAGCGTGTACGCGCCCTCCCAGCTGGCGAAGATGCGAACGTAGTGGTACAGAGCGATCAGCGTCACCAAACCAGTGACGGTGAGCGCCGTTCGGTAGGGCGGCGCCACCTGCGACCGCGACAAGAAAAAGAAGACGGTGGCTGCGCCCATCACGGCGATCGTGAAAGAGAACGCGTTATAGACAAGGCTGAATTGCCCCGGGGAGATTGAGTCCATGACGGTAGGGTTCAAGTGAAGACCCGGCAAGGATAGCGGGTGAGTAGGGGTTGTATAGGAAACACCTAAACAAATCCACTTTGCCAACACGGCCAGTGCGTGCGCCTCATCGTTCTTTGTGGTCGAGTCGGCAACTTCACCTGAATCAGCAGCTGTCACACACGCGAGATTTCCATGTCCCAGCCGGGTGCAGTCTTGATCGCGGCGCGGCGCGTCGTTGACATGATGCTTGGGTCGTTTGGCGTCGCAGCGTTCTCGTTCCGCCGCAGCCTTCCAGGATCCGTCTGCGTCATGAACCCGTGGCCGGGTTCGCCACAGGCGGCGCCCCCCCATCATGTCGGCTGGCGCGCCCGATGCCGCAGTGGAGAGTCCAGGCCTTCGCTTCGCAAACCCGCCAAGCTGTGAAGACGCCGCGACAGTGATCGCGGGATCGACACCGTGCGGCGCCAGTTCTCCCGTGCTTTGCGAACTGCGGGGTAACGGCGCCGAACCAGCATGCACCCGACGAGGTCGATTCAAGAACGGCACGGGGCCGAGGGCACAGCCCAATGTCCGCTGCGCCGACCGCACTGATCAGGAACCGTGCGACCGCCCGAGAGGCCCATGACGCAAGCGCGGCAACACCTCACCATCATCGGCGGCAACTTCGCCGGTCTGAGCGCCGCCATCAAGCTGTCGAAGCGACATGCAGTGACGGGGATCGGTCCCTATGCACAGGTCGCAACTGTATGCAGAGGAAGAGTGCTCCGGCGTTGTGAGCGAGAAACTTCGCGGCTCTGGCTCGAGGGCGGTCAATCGGACGTCGGCATAGTTTTCACACCCAGGAGGTCTTGCGACGCAGTGGGCGATCCCCGCGGCCAGTTGCCGTACTTCACAGTAGTCGTCGAACCTATCGCGCCGAAGACTGCGTTCGGCCCGCGAAAGCGCCCGCGTTTGCGGGGCGTCCCGACTGTTGCGCGTTGACTCGCAGGCGCGCGATGATCTCGGCCGTCGTACCGCGGATGAGATCACCAGACGCCGGTACCGCGCAACGCGAATGCTCATGGCGCCCAAAACTGCGCGAATGAGTTGCCGAGCCTTGGGGCCATCCTCATTGAAGGAGTCGTGCGACCAATGACCCGATCTGCGCACACTTGCGACATGTGCACAGGGGTCGAGAGTCGCCCGCCAGTTGGCGGTTGCAGCGGCCCGCAATGCGCCGCAAAGCAGACTAGCCCGCGGGCTGGCACAGCACGGGCGTTGAATCCGCTGTCGCCTCAGAACCCCTGCCGATCGCGCCAACGGTAATAGCGGATCGACGCGGCCAGAAACCACGGCTTGCCGGTGTACAGCGGCCGCGTCGGGAAGGCCAGATTGTCGAACGCGGTGCGGCCCTCGGCCCGGCCCAACACCTGCTGACCCAGGCGCATGCCGAGGTAGCTGCCCATGCCGACACCCGAACCGCAATAGCCCATCGCGTAGTGCATGCCGTCGTGTTGGCCGATGTGCATCAACTCGTCGAAGGTGTAGGCCACGAAGCCGCACCACGAATGGCTGATGCGCGTGTGCGCGAGTTCCGGAAACACGCCCACCAGGTCGGCATGCAGCAGCGGGCCGCTGACGCTCGGGTCGGTCTCGCTGATCGAGACCCGGCCGCCGAACAGGATACGGCGCCGGTCGGGTGAGGCGCGGTAGTAGAAGACCACCTTGCGCGTGTCGCTGACGATGCGGTTCTTCGGCATCAGTTGCTGCATCAGGGCGGCGGGCAGCGGCTCGGTGCCGATGATGTAGCTGCCGATCGGGATCACGCGGCGGCGCAGCCAGGGCGTGAGCGTGCCGGTGTAGCCGTTGGTGGCGATCACCACCTGGCGCGCCTGCACCGTGCCGCGCGCGCTGTGCACCCGAAAGCCATCGCCGTCGCGCGCGATCTGCGCTACCGGGCAGCGCCCCGCCACCTGTGCCCCCGCTGTGAGCACACGTTCGAGCAGGCCCTGGTGGTAGCGCGCCGGGTCGACGCTGGCATGTTGGCGGTACAGCACACCGCCCCAGTAGGCGTCGCTGCCCAGCTCAGTGCGCTGCTCGGCGCGTGGCACCACCTGGGCATCGACCTCGAGGCCGGCGGGCTGATGCTCGGTGGCGCGCGCAAGCTGGCTGAACTGCGCTGCGTTGTGGGCGGCATGGAAGCGCCCGACGACGCCGAAGTCGCAGTCGATCTTTTCCTCGGCCACGAACTGGCCGAACCAGGCCAGCGAGCGGTGGCCCTCCTGCACGATCTCTCGCGCGCGCTCGGGGCCGTAGCGGCGCGCGAGCAAGGCAAAGCCGGGTTTGACGCTGGTCGAAATTTGCCCGCCGTTGCGCGTGCTGCAACCCCAGCCGGCATCCTCGGCGTCGAGCACCAGGGTGTGCCGGCCCGCCCGCGCCGTTTGCAGCGCCGCGTGCAGGCCGGTGTAGCCGGAGCCGACCACCACCACATCGGCCCGCGCGGGCAGGGCGCTCGCGTCGAGTGCGGGGCGCGGCACCCGGTCCCACCAATAGGGGCTGAGCTTGTGGTCGGGCATGAACAGCGAGGTGGGCATGGGCGAGTCGGGTGGGGATTGAATTCGGCTTCAGCGGCTGTCGGCCAGCACCAGGTCGGCACCCTTCTCGGCCAGCATCATCGTCGGTGCGTTGGTGTTGCCCGACGTGACAGCCGGGAACACGGAGGCGTCGATCACGCGCAGGCCCGCCAGGCCGTGCACCTTGAGGCGGTGGTCAACCACCGCGAGCGTCGCATCGGGCCCCATGCGGCAGGTGCTGACGGGGTGGAACACGGTCGATGCGCGGCGGCGGATGTCGTCGATGAGTTCGTCACGGGTCTGCACCTGTGCGCCGGGTTGCAGTTCGGCATCGATCACCGCTGCCAGCGCCCGCGTGGCGGCCAGGCGGCGCAGGAAGCGCGAACCCTCGACCATCAGGTCGAGATCGTGTTCGGTGGCCAGCGAATTGGGCACGATCAGCGGCGCTGCATGCACGTCGTTGGCACGCAATTGCACATGGCCGCGGCTGGTCGGGCGGCAGGGCTGCGCGCTGAGCCAGAAGCCGGGAAACGGGTCGGGGCTCAACAGCGCCCGCACACCGGGCTCGCCGCGCGTGTAGCTCAACGGCGCAAAGTACAACTGCAGGTCGGGCCGTTCGACATCGGGCCGCGAGCGCACGAAGCCGCCGGCCTGGTTGACGCTCAAGGCCAGCGGGCCGCCGCGCGTGGCCAGGTAGCGCAGGCCCACTCGCAGCCGCCCGAGCCAGGGCCGCAGTTGCTGGTTCAGCGTCGGCACGCGCGAGCGGTACAGGTGGTCCAGGCACAGATGGTCTTGCAAGTGCTGGCCCACCGCGGGCCTGTCGTGCAGCACCTCGATGCCCAGCGATTGCAGCAGGGCCGCCGGCCCCACGCCCGAGGCCTGCAACAGCAGCGGCGAGTTGATGGCGCCGGCGCAGACGATGACTTCGCGCGCCGCGCTCGCCTGATGGGTCTGGCCGCCTTGCTCGAACAGCACGCCACTGGCGCGCGCGCCGTCGAACGTGATGCGCGTGGCCAGCGCCGCCGTGCGCAGCACGAGGTTGGCGCGCTTCTTCGCCGGGTGCAGGTAGGCCCGCGCGGCCGACATGCGCACGCCGCCGCGGGTGGTGAGCTCGAACACGCCCACGCCTTCCGCGCCGGCGCCATTGAAGCCGGCGTTGCGCGCCAGACCCGCCTGCTCGCCCGCGCGCAGGAAGACCTCGCACAAGGGGTGCACCTGGCCCGACACGTCGCTCACATGCACGGGGCCATCTCGGCCGCGCAGCGAGTCGTCGCCGTGCGCCACATGTTCGAGCTTCTTGAAGTAGGGCAACACATCGGCCCAACCCCAGCCCGGGTTGCCGCAGGCCTGCCAATGCTCGAAGTCTTCGGGCAGGCCACGCACATAGACCATCGCGTTGATCGAGCTCGAGCCGCCCAGCACCTTGCCGCGCGGCCAATAACCCTGGCGCCCGGCCAGCGCGGGCTCGGCTTCGGTGCGGTACATCCAGTTCAGCGTCGGGTCGTAGAACGACAGGCCGTAGCCGATCGGCATTTGCACCCGCGCCCGCCAGTCCGTGCCCCCGGCCTCCAGCAGCAGCACGCGATGGCGGCCATCGGCGCTCAGGCGGTTGGCCAGCACACAGCCCGCCGAACCGGCACCCACGATGATGTAGTCGAACGGCGTCAGGGAGGCGGGCTGCGACACATGCCAAGCGTGCCACAGGTGTGGGCCGTGGGCGGCGGGCCACTATGGACAATATTGAAGTCCACTCGCGGGGTGCCGAGCGCCGCAGACAATCCACCACAGAGGAACATCGTGACCATTGACCGCGCCAAGCTCAAAATGCTGCCCCGCCACTGGCTGCACGCACTTGTGCTCGGAAGCTGCCTCGCGCTGGCAAGCGGTTTGGCTGCGGCGTTTCCCGTCTCACCCTCGGCCACCGACATCGCGCAGTTCGGGCCCTTGCACGCAGCCGCGCATCGCGGCGACGTCGCTGCCATCGAACGTGCCATTCAGGCCAATGCAAATCTCAATGCACGCGACGGCTACGGCCGCACGCCGTTGCACGTGGCAGCGTTTGCGCGCCGGCACGACGTGATCCGCACACTCGCCAAAGCCGGGGCGGACCTGGGCGCGTTCGAGCACGACCGCTATGACGCCGTCACCATCGTCGGGATTCTCGGTGACGACGAGACCTTGCGTGTGCTGCTGGGCGTCGGCGCCAGCGCCCAGCTCATCACCAGCATCCACCACGGCACAGCGCTGATTGCCTCCGCTCACCACGGCCACCCGGGCATCGTGCGGCAGCTCATCGCAGCCGGGGCGCCGCTGAACCATATCAACATCCTGCACTGGAACGCGCTCATCGAAGCGGTCGTGCTCGACGACGGCGGCGCGCGGCATCAGGCCGTGCTGCGCGCCTTGATCGACGCCGGTGCCGATACACGCCTCACCGACCGTGCCGGCAATACGCCCCTGGCGTTGGCGCAAGCCCGCGGCTTTCGTGAGATGGTGCAAATGCTCGAGGCTGCCGGCGCGGGTCAGTGACCTTGACCTCGTTTGAGGCAGTCCCTGATCACTCGCTTGCGCGTTCTTCGACTGGCCCACCCGCAATGTCGATCTCGGTGTACTTCATGACTTGTTTGGCGGTCGGTCTGGCGCGCGACATTGCGGCACCTGCAAGCGGGGTCGCGCGACCGCTTTCACTTCAATGACCGCTCACGGGGCTGCTCATCCCGGGTAGCGACCGCGTGCTCACGACCGACTCCAGCCGCTCATCCCGCCCAGTGGGCAGCTCCAATGCGGGCGTAGCGATCCGTCGTGTCGAAGCCGTGCAGCGCGTTGACTGACCGAGTCACCAGAGCGACTCGAGTCAGTCGTCTTCCGCGATGAGCGTCGCGATGGCAGCCCCCAGAGCCAAGTCCTCCACGGCGCCAAACGCGTGCTGGCGCAAGTGTCCGTTCCGGTCGATCAGCATCAGGCTCGGGGTTCCTTGCATGCCGTAGGCCTGCATCGTGACCGGAATCGGGTTGCTCGCATCGGCACTCGGTGCACCTACGCCGACTGGAAACGCAATGCGGTACTCGTGCAGAAACGCCTGCAGCGAGACGGGTGTCATCGCCGCGTGATGTTCGAACACCGTGTGCAGCCCGATCACCGCGACGCCCGACGCAGCAAACGTCGCGTGGATGCGCTGCGCCTGCGGCAGGCCGTGGTGCACGCAAGCGGGACACAGCATCTGGAATGCGTGCAACAACACCACCTTGCCGCGCAAGTCGGTCAGTTGTACCGCGTCGCCGATGCCAAACCACTCGCGCGTCGTCCATGGCGGCGCCGGCTGGCCGGGTGAGTCCATACCGAACACACTGCGCGCTGCCGGCGTTCGCACCCGGGCGCCATGCATGAGGTCACTTCCTGAACGTGGAGAAGACGTAGTCACTGTTCTTCTGCGCGGTGTGACATTGAAAGCACGCCGTCGACGCGTTCTTGCCGACCGCACGGTCGGTCTTCGAGTCGCCTTTGAATCCCTCGAAACCCCAACCACCGGTGTCCTTGTACTTGCGGGTGTCTTTGTGCATCACGCCCAGCACTTTGCGCGCGCCCTCCTGCACGGTGTTGTCCGCGGACTTGGCTTCCAGCAGGTCGAAGGCAATCACGGAGCCATCGGCGAACTTGCCGCTCTTGTAGCCCTGCTCGGCCTTCTTGTTGGCGTAGAGGTGATGGATGCCGCCGAACGCGTCGTACAAGGCGTGTCCCTGATTGATCGTCATGCTCTTGACGTGGACCCAATGACGATAGCCGTCGGGGTAGGGGACGGGCGCCGGATCGGCGGCGAACAGCGACGAGGCCATCGAAAGGGCAGCGGCGAAAACAAGCATCTTGCGCATGGGGCACTCCTACAATCGGTATTTGGAAGGCAGGCATTGCAGCATGCAGCGATACGCCTGGATAGCGGGCACGAAACGGTGACCCGGGCACTTTCAGGTGTCAATCGATGAACTCAAAGAGACAAGCGAAGCCGACGACGCCCAACGTGGCGCGCATGGTCGAAGACATCGTTGGCTGCAAGTGGTCGCTGGCCGTGCTCGGTGCTGTGCGCGGCGGGGTGTCCCGGCCTGGCGCGATGGAGCACGCCATCGAGGGCTTGTCCAAGAAGGTG
>JANNGJ010000306.1:0-2741 GCA_031403815.1 Burkholderiales bacterium
CGGGGCCATCAGCGGCGCGCGAGGCCTGGTGTACTCGCCAGTCCAGCCGAGCGCTGTCGGGCAAATAGGGCTCGCTGTCCAGCGCCGGGTTGGCGGCGATGATCTCGGGCAAGGCGGCACCCCATTCGCCAAGATCGCCGCGATGCGGCGGGTACTGCTGCCACAGGTCGCATGCAAGAGCGGCGAAGGCAGTTTCTCCGACCAGTGCAGCGACGGTCGGGTAGGCGATTTGCAACGCGCGCTCGGCGATTGCGCCGGCGTTGGCGCGGTAGGTGGCGAGCCCCTGCGCCGAGGTGCCTTCGCGCAGCCAGCCCTGCAAGGCGGAGGCGGCCTCGCCGCACCACAGCGCGCGCAATAGCAACTGCTGGCGCTGGGTTTCACGTTCGACAGTGCTGCTCATGGCATCACGCGCTCATGGCGGCGGCTTCGAGCGCGGCATGGCCGACGCGGTCAGCCTGTGTGGCCTCGTCGAGCAAGACATCGAAGGCCGGCAGTGCGGTGTCCCACTCCACCAGGGTCGGCTGTGCGCCGTGGCGCTGGATCGCGTGGGCATAGACCTGCCACACCGAAGCGGCCACTCGGCTGCCGTGATCGTCAATCACCAAGGGCCCGCGGGCGTCGTGGCCGGCCAGGTGAATTTCACCGATGTGGCGGCTGGCGAGGGCATCAACGAAGGCGCAGGCGTCGGCCACCGGATCGGAGGCGGCGCCGTTCAGGGCATTCACGACCAGGTTGTTGACGTCGAGCAAGAGCCAGCAGCCGCTGCGTGCGGCCAGCGCATTCAGGAACTCGGCCGGCTGCAAGACATCGTCGGCCCAGTGCAGGTAGGCCGAGAGGTTCTCGACCCCGATCGGGTGTTGCAAACGGTCCTGGACCTGCTGCACATTGGCCACCATCAGGTCCAGGCTGGCTGGTGTGAACGCGATCGGCAGCAAGTCGCTGCCATGCACGGGTGCGCCACCGGCCTCGCGCGGCGCGCGGGCAAAGCTGGCGTGGTCAGAGACACGCATTGGCTCGATCCGCTGCACCAATGCGGCCAGGCGATCAAGGTGCCAGTTGTCCACGCCGATCGCCGAGCCCAGCGCCAGGCCGACGCCGTGCAAGCTGACGCCGTAGCGCTGGCGGGCTTGGGTCAGCAGGGCCAGCGAGGCCCCGCCATCGGCGAAGAAGTTCTCGGAGTGAACCTCGATGAAGGGCAGCGCCGGCAGGCCCTCCAGCAAGGCCCGTTCATGGGCGTGTCGCCAGCCGATGCCGGCCAGCCGCTGCGGCGGGCTCAGCTTGGCCATGGCGCGAGGAACTACTTCTTCGCTGCGACCTTGGCCTCTGCGACTGTCATGCCCTTGAGGTCTTTGCAGGTGCCCTTGGCCACGTACTTCCATTCACCGGCATCGTTGTCGGCCTTGCTCTGGCCGGCGCAGGAGTGGGAACCTGCCAGGTTGGCGCAGTCGTTCTGGCCGGCCTTGGCAATGCCATAGCACTTCTCCTTGCCCTTGCCTTCGTCGGCAGCGGCAGCAGCCTGGCCAATCAGGCCCATGGCAAGGACGGAGGCGAGGGCGGACGAAACGATAAGACGGTGTTTCAACATGGTCAACTACTCCTGAATGAGGTGGGGTGGAAAATAGTGGCTGGATCCTGCCAGCCCATTTTGGTCGGCTGGCAAGAGGCATCCTTACACAACGCCGCCGCTTAGGGTAACCGCCTATGAATGACATTGCTCAGAGCCTGCAAGCCTTGCGCCCGCAACTGTTGCGCTTTGCCCGCGCGCAGCTGCGCAACGAGGCCTGGGCCGAAGACGCGGTTTCGGAGACCGTGCTGGCGGCGCTGGCCAAGCCGCAGGCCTTTGCCGGCCAGTCGCAGCTCAAGACCTGGTTGATCGGCATCTTGAAGCACAAGCTGATCGACCAGATCCGCCGCCACAGCCGTGAGGTGTCGGCCACCACCCACGAGGACGACGAAGACATCGATGGCCAGTTGTTCGACAGCGGCGGCGCCTGGCGCGACAAGCCGGCCGAATGGGGTGACCCCGAGGCAGCCTGCGGCCGGCGCGAATTCTTCGAGGTGTTGGAGGTCTGTGTCGACAAACTGCCCGGGGTGCAGGGGCGCGTTTTCATGATGCGCGAGTGGCTCGAGCTCGATTCGGGAGAGATCTGCAAGGAACTGGGCATCACGACGACCAACCTGTGGGTATTGCTGCACCGAGCCCGCCTGCGCCTGCAGATGTGCCTGCAGGAGCGCTGGTTCGGTGCTGGTGCTTTGAAGGCGGCCGCGCTATGAAGTTCCTGCAACGAAACTGCCGCCAGGTGACCGCGCTGGTGCTGGCCGGCGAGGACCGCCGCCTCGGCCTGGTCGAGTGCTGGGTCGTGCGCGCGCACCTGAAGGTCTGCGGCGCCTGCCCGGCCTTCAACCGCCAGGTGGCCTTGATGCGCCAGGCCCTGCCGCGCTGGCGCGCGTATCGAGAGAGCCAGGACTAGGGCGCGATCGAGGCGCAGACATGCAGTGTCTGGTCGCCGCGACTGAGGGCGACTTGCGTTTGATCGCAATGCAGTCAGTAGCCGCTTGCGGCCCGTTGCGGACGTTCGTTCCCGCACTCGCCAAATTGTGCGAGATCGGGACGGCGGGGCACTCTGCTCCGCGAATGTCCCCCGAGTCGGGCTGCGCCCGCCTCTCCTCCTTTATTTCGGCTCTTTGCGCATTAGCTATGGATGCCAAGCGTGACCCAAAGCCAAGGCGAGCAGGGTTGC
>JANNGJ010000307.1:0-11394 GCA_031403815.1 Burkholderiales bacterium
CGAGCTGCGCAAACAGGGCCTGGGCAAGCAGTTCCCCCTGCTCGACCCCTTGATGGCCGACGGCGTCAAGCACAAGAACCAACGTGTGCAGTTCATCGAGGCGGCCCTGGCCGATACCGATGCCCGCATCGCCCAGGACAAGGGGGTGGCACCGAGCTACTTGCTGGCCTGCCTGCTCTGGCACGAAGTGCGCGAGCGCTGGCAGGTGTTGCGCGATGCGGGCGAGCCCGCTGCGCAGGCCTTGCAGCTCGCCATTGATGGTGTTTTCGACGCCCGCGTTGGTGACATCTCGGGCCGCGGCAAGTTGGGCACCGACATGCGCGAAATATGGCTGATGCAGCCACGCTTCGAGCGCCGTACCGGCACGACGCCGTTTGGCATGGTCGAGCAACCCCGTTTTCGGGCCGCCTACGACTTCCTGCGCCTGCGCGCCGACACCGGCGAGGCCGATACCGAGCTGGCCGATTGGTGGGAAGACTTCTCGCTCGGCAGCATTGAGGAGCGGGAGGCCTTGATCGCGCTGGCGCGGGAGGCGCAGAGGGCACAACCCCGAGAGGCGCGCGAACCCCGCGAACCGCGCGAACCGCGCAGCGCGCGGCCGCCGCGGGCGTTGCTCGGCCCCGACGAGCCTGAGGGCGTCGCCACGGTGCCCGACATCGACCTCGGCGACAGCGCGCCAGCCAAGAAGCGGCGTCGGCGTCGGCGCAAACCGGCGGGTTCGGGGCCTGCGGTGGGTGACGCCGGCTGAACGCAGCGGGGCCTGACGATGGCCGCCCACGAGCGCATCTTTGTCGGCCTTGGCGCCAACCTGGGCGCTGCAGCGGCGAGCGTGCGTGCTGCCTTGACGCAGCTGGGGGGCTTGCCCGAGACCTCGCTGGTGGCTGCCTCGGCGCTGTACTGTAGTGCGCCGTTCGAGGCCGCAGGTCCGGACTACGTCAATGCCGTGGCAGAACTCCGCTCGACGCTCGAGCCGGCAGATCTGCTGACGCAATTGCAGGGGCTAGAGCAGCGCTTCGGCCGCCAGCGACCGCATCGCAACGCGCCCCGCACGCTTGATCTCGACTTGCTGTTCTACGGTGTGCGCCAGATCGCCGGGCCCCTGCTGACGCTGCCGCACCCGCGGGCGCACCAACGTGCCTTCGTGCTGGCGCCATTGGTAGAGCTGGCGCCCAACTGGCGCCTGCGTGACGGGCGCACCGCCGCCGAGGCGCTGGCTGCCCTCGTCGCTGATCCGGCTCAGCGCGTGACACGGATGTCGCCCTGAGCGCCTTGCTGCAAGTCGGAGGCGGCGCTCACCACTCGAAGTAACGCTGGGCGCTGAAGGCAATGGTGGCCATCAAGGCTGTCGCGCCAATCACCAGGCCGGCGATGGCGCCCAACACCGGGCCCCAGCCCGTCGAGCGCGGCGCCATGCCGGGGTTGTGGCGGGCGTCCCAACGCGCGTCGGCCGTCAGGCCATAGACGATGGTGCACAGCGCCGCTTGCGCCAGCATGAAGCCGAGACACGGCAGCAACAGCCAGGCCAGACGGTCGTCTTGGCCGAGGTCGCGCATGCGCTGTACGCCGACCAACCCGGCCAGGGTGGGGATCGGGTGCAGCCAGGCGAGGGGGTCGCGACGACCGTGCAGGTACAGACGGTGCAGACCGAGCGTGCCGCCGAGCAGCGCCAGCCAGGTCGCGACTGTTTTTGACTTGTAGGTCATCAGCGACCGGCCGCTGGCGCCGTCGCGTCGGCTTCGCCCAGGCCCTTTTGCATCAAGACCACGTCCAGCCAGCGCGCGAACTTCCAGCCCGCCGCCTTGAGGGTGCCCGCAGGCACAAAGCCGCAGGCGCGGTGCACGGCAATCGAGCCGAGGTTGGCCGAGTCGCCAATCACCGCCAGCATCTGGCGCGCGCCTCGCGCCTCGCATTGCGCCAGCAATTCGGCCAGCAGCACCCGGCCGACGCCCTGGCCTTGGGCCTGCGGTGCGAGGTAGATCGAATCTTCCAGACAGAAGCGATAGGCCAGACGAGGGCGGAAGTGGTTGGCGTAGGCGTAGCCGAGGACAACGGTGTCACGCTCGGCGACCAGCCACGGCAAGCCTTTGGCCAGCACATCATCGCGGCGCCGCACCATGTCGGCCGCGTCGGGCGGCTCAAGTTCGAAGGTGCCGGTGCCATGACTTACCGCGCCGCCGTAAATTTGCGTGATGGCCGTCAGGTCGGCGGCGGTGCTCGGTCGGATGATCAGGGGCGGCATGGTCACGAATACAGAGGGAATCGGCAAGTCTATAATGCTGGGTTTTCGGCGACGGCCAGTTGTTTGACTGGCGTATCTACGGCGCCGGCCCGTGTGTGACGTTGGCAGACCTGGAATGGGCCCGCGGAACAC
The DNA here is from genome assembly GCA_031403815.1 of Burkholderiales bacterium. GTDB lineage: Bacteria > Pseudomonadota > Gammaproteobacteria > Burkholderiales > Burkholderiaceae_C > CADEEN01. Next base: position 2,372 of record JANNGJ010000307.1, read on the forward strand.
GACAAAAGCAGCTTGCCGACCGGTGTGTCTCCCGGGCGGTCGTTGCACCAGTTCCTTCGAGGTCGAACCCCATGGTTGTCATCCGTCTGTCCCGCTCCGGCGCCAAAAAGCGCCCCTTCTACAACATCGTCGTGGCCGACTCGCATGAGCGCCGTGACGGCCGTTTCATTGAGCGCGTTGGCTTCTACAACCCGGTGGCCGCTGGCGCCGAGCAGCCTTTGCGCGTCGCAACGGATCGCATTGCCTACTGGACCGGTGTCGGCGCCCAGGTGTCGCCCACCGTGGCCCGCCTGGTCGGCCAGGCCAAGGCCAGCGCCTGAGCTTGCACGCCGCGGCCCGATGGCGGCGCCGCGGTCACTAGCCGCTGTGTCCAACGACACGCCTGAGCTGCCGAGCGACGCGATCGAAGTCGGGCGCATCGTCGGCGCCTGGGGCATCAAAGGTGCCTTCAAGGTGTTGGCCCACGCCAGCGACCCGCAGGCCCTGTTCTCTTCAAAACGCTGGTATCTGCGGGCCCCGGACGGGCCACGCCGTCCGGCACTGCCGGCGCTTTTGCGCATCACGCAGTCCCGCGAGCAGGCCGGCGTGGTGGTCGCCAGCGCCCAGGATGTCGATGATCGCAGCGCTGCCGAGGCCCTGACGGGTGCCCGCGTGTTTGTGCCGCGTTCGAGCTTCCCGACGGCCGGTGACGGTGAGTACTACTGGATTGATTTGATCGGGCTGGCCGTCGTCAACCGCGAAGGTGCAGTGCTGGGTAGCGTGATCGCCCTGATCGACACCGGTGTGCACAGCGTGTTGCGCGTGCGCCGACCCGACGCGCCGGCCGACGCGTCGCCGGACGCGGCGGAGCGCCTGATTCCCTTCGTCGCCGCCTACATCGACAAGGTCGATCTCGACGCCAAGCTGATCCAGGTTGATTGGGGCCTCGACTACTGATGCGCTTCGATGTCCTGACGCTGTTTCCCGAACTGTTCGCACCTCACCTCGCGCTCGGCGTCACGCGGCGGGCGTTCGAGTCGGGCCAGGTCGATGTGCGCCTGTGGCCCCTGCGGGACTACGGCGAGGGCGTGCACCAGCGCGTCGACGACCGGCCCTTTGGCGGCGGCCCGGGCATGGTGCTGCTGAGCGAGCCGCTCGAGCGCGCGCTCGCCGCGGCCCTGGCGGACCGAAAGGGTACTCCGCCGCCGGTGATTCACTTCACGCCGACGGGCCGGCGGCTCGACCAGGCCCTGGTGCGCGACTTGGCCGATGGGCCCGGCGCATTGCTTCTGTGCGGTCGCTACGAAGGCATCGACCAGCGTTTTCTCGATCGGCATGTGACGCTCGAACTGAGCCTGGGTGACTTCGTGCTGTCAGGCGGCGAACTGCCCGCCCTGGCCCTGCTCGACGCGGTGGCCCGCTTGCAGCCCGGTGTGCTGGGTGACCAAGCCTCACACCAGCAAGACAGCTTCGGCGTCGATGGGCTGCTCGATTGCCCGCACTACAGCCGCCCCGAAACCCTTCCGGCGGCCTTTGGTGCGGCCGGCGTGCCGGCGGTCTTGTTGTCGGGCCACCATGCCGCCATCGAGCGCTGGCGCCGCGACCGCTCGCTCGAGCTGACAGCCCGCCAGCGTCCCGAGCTGATTGCCGCTGCCCGGGCCGCTGGCCGGCTGAGCCGCGCCGACGAGGGCTTCCTGGCCACGCTCGGGCTATAATCCCAGGCTTTCGATCCTCTGCCGGGACAGCGCTACGCCGACTTTGTCGGCCGGGTGCCTACAAATCCCAACACCTCGCCGGCAAGATCACAGGAGAAACGCAAGTGAATCTGATTCAAACCCTCGAGCAGGAAGAAATCGCTCGCCTGGCCAAGAAGATCCCGCCTTTTGCCCCTGGCGACACCGTGATCGTCAGCGTCAATGTCGTCGAAGGTACCCGCAAGCGGGTGCAGGCCTACGAAGGCGTCGTGATTGCCAAGCGAAATCGCGGCCTTAATTCGAGTTTCATCGTGCGCAAGATGTCCAGCGGCGAGGGCGTTGAGCGTACCTTTCAGCTGTACAGCCCCTTGATCTCGGCCATCGAAGTCAAGCGCCGTGGCGATGTGCGGCGTGCCAAGCTGTACTACCTGCGTGACCGCTCCGGCAAGTCGGCGCGCATCAAGGAAAAGCTGTCCTGATCTTCGCCTCGCTGTGATCAGACAAGCCGCCTCAGGGCGGCTTTGTCGTTACGACCCTATGCTTGCTGCATGAAACCCACCGAGACGCTGCGTCCGCCAATACCGAACCCGCGCGTGGTGCCGGTGACCGGGACGGACGCTCACCTGGCGCCAGTGGACGCGCATCGCTTGGCTGCCGAGGCGTTGCGCCAGCGCTTTGCGGCGCCGCCGTCGTGGTCGCCAGAGACGAGCGGCGACGGCCGCCTGTTCGAAGGTCGCGAGCGCGCAGCGGCTTCAGTGTTGGTGCCGTTGGTGGCGCGTCCCGGTGGCCTCACGGTCTTGCTCACCCAGCGCAATGCGAACCTGCGTGACCACGCCGGCCAGATCAGCTTTCCCGGCGGCCGCGCCGAGGCGGACGACCTGGATGCCGTGGCCACGGCATTGCGCGAGACCGAGGAAGAGGTCGGCCTGGCGCGGCGGCACATCGAAGTCATTGGCTGGTTGCCCGAGTACCGCACGGTGACCTACTACGACGTCACCCCGGTGATCGCGCTGGTGCAACCCCCGTTCGAACTCAAGCTCGACACGCAGGAGGTGGCCGAAGCCTTCGAGGTGCCGCTGGCCTTCCTGATGAATCCCGCCCATCACCGGCGCCACAGTTTCGAGTTTGCCGGCAACCGCCGCGAGTTCCTTTCGATGCCCTGGCCGCGCAGCGATGGCAGCTCCGAGCCCTACTTCATTTGGGGTGCCACGGCAGCCATGCTACGCAACCTGTACCGCTTCCTCAGCGCCTGAGCTTCGTATCATCACGGTCGATGAACTTCTTTGCCGTTCTCCTGGCGTTGCTGATCGAACAGCTCAAGCCCTTGCCGCGGGACAACTGGGTCCATGACACGCTGGTCTCCTGGGTCGGCTGGATCGGGCGCAACTTCGACGCCGGCCGCGAACGCCACGCCGTGGTGGTCTGGTGCCTCACGGTGCTGGTGCCTTCGGCGGCGGCGGCGATCGTGTACGTCGCCGCTGCGCACTACAGCCTCTTGCTGGCGCTATCGATCAATGTGCTGGTGCTGTACTTGACGCTTGGGTTTCGCCAGTTCAGCCACTACTTCACCGACATCCGCGACGCGCTGGAGCGTGGCGAGGAAGACCAAGCCCGCCGCCTGCTCGGCCAGTGGCGCCACTTCGACGCCAGCGACTTGCCGCGCGCCGACTTGTTGCGCCACGTCATCGAGCACTCCTTGCTGGCCGCGCACCGTCACGTCTTCGGCGTGTTCTTCTGCTTCATCGCGCTGTCGGCCGTTGGCCTCGGCCCGGCGGGCGCGGTGGCCTACCGCATGGCCGAGTTCACCGGGCGCTACTGGGCCTTCAAGAGCCGAACGCTCGACGCCTCCGCCAACCAGCGCCTGATGCAGCTCTCACAGCGTCTGTTCGCGCTGATGGACCACGTGCCGGCGCGCTTGACCGCTTTCGGCTTTGCGGTGGTCGGCAACTTCGAGGAATCCATCAACGGCTGGCGCCGCGATGCCGCCTTGTGGACGCACGACAACGAGGGTGTCTTGCTAGCCGCCGCTGCCGGTGCCATCGGTGTGCAACTCGGGGGGCAGGCGACGGCAGCTCTCAGTCCCGAGGGTGCCAAGACCGTAACCGCCGCCAGCGACGCCCAGGCCGCCGGCGCGACGGCTGGCTACACCGCCGGCACGACGCCCCAGGCCGGCCACCTGCAAAGTGTCGTCGGCCTGGTCTGGCGCTCCGTCGTGCTGTGGTTGCTGCTGACGGCGCTGCTGTCCCTGGCCAACTTGCTCGGGTAGCGCCGACTCACCACTTCGTGCGCGCCAACTCGTCGCAGATCTCGCCGTAGATCCGCCAACGCGAGGGGCTGATCTCGCCGCGCGCGACGGCGGCCGCGACACCGCACCCAGGCTCCTGGCGATGGCTGCAGTTGTAGAAGCGGCAGTGGGGCACCTCGGCGCGCAAGTCCGGCATGAGCAAAGGCAGTTGCTGGGCCTCGATCTGGCGCAGACCGAACTCCTGGAACCCGGGGGAGTCGATCAAGGCCTCACCGCGCCCGCCGTCGAGCCAGTACCAGGTGGTCGTTGTCGTTGTGTGGCGACCCGAGTTCAGGGCCTTCGAGACCTCGCCGACCTGGGCCGCTGCGTTGTCGACCATCAAATTGATCAGGGTACTTTTTCCGGTGCCACTGGGGCCGAGCACCAGGGTCGTGCGGCCGGCCAGCAGCGGCGCTAACAGGGCGCGGGCCTCGTCGGGCCGCGCCTTCAGTGCGGTCTCGATGACGGCGACCTTCATCGCGCGATAGGGCAGCAGGCGCTCACGGGCCAGCGCGGCCTGCGGCAGGTCGCACTTGTTCAGCAGCACTTGCACGGCGATGCCCGCGCTCTCGGCGGCAATCAGCGCGCGTGCCAACTGTGTTTCCGAGAACATCGGGTCGCCGGCAACCAGAACCATGATCTGGTCGAGGTTGGCGGCGAAGGACTTGGTACGCCAGTCGTCCTGGCGGAAGAGCAGGTTGCGCCGCGGCTCGATGTGTTCGATCACGCCCTCGTCGCCCGTGGCCTGCCAGCGCACCTGGTCGCCCACCACGCAATCGCTCTTCTTGCCGCGCGGGTGGCAGGTGATGCGCTCCCCGTCAGGGGTTTCGACAATGAAGTGGCGCCCGTGCGCTGCCACCACGCGGCCCAGGTCGAGCGCAGCGAACTTGCTCAAGCGCCGAGCGCGTCCACTTTGGCGGCACAGATGAAATCATTGATCGAGATGCCGCCGACCGAGTGGGTGTTGAAGCGCAAGGTGCACCGGTTGTAGCCGAAGGCGATGTCGGGATGGTGGTCTTCGCGGTGGGCAATCCACGCCACGGCGTTGACGAAGGCCATCGTGCGGTGGTAGTCGTCGAAGCGAAAAGTCTTCTCGATCGCGCCGGCATCGAACGACCAGCCCTGGACTGCTTGCAACTGCGCCGCCACTTCGGCACCGGTCATGGCCGGTTGGCCCTCCAAGGCCGTGCAATGCCGTGCCGCCAACTCGCTCATGCGGGCTCCATCTTGAGGGCTGCAAGCCGCTCGCCCGCCGGCGGGTGGGAGTAGTAGAAGCTGACGTACACCGGGTCGGGTGTCAAAGTGCCGGCATTGTCTTCATGCAGCTTGAGCAAGGCACTGGCCAGAGCTCGGCCACTGGCCTGCTCGCAGGCGTAGGCATCGGCCTCGAACTCGTGGCGACGCGATACGCGTGACGACAACGGCATCAGCAGGAATCCGAAGGGCGGCAAGACCAGCATGAACAGCAGCAGGGCGAGGGCATCGTTGGGTGCCGGCAGGTTGGGCGTGACGCCCAGGCCGCTGTAGAACCATTGCTGCTGTGTCAGCCAGCCGAGCAGGGCCAGTGCAACCAGGCTCATCGCAAAGATGGTGAGCATGCGCTTGGGCACATGGCGCAGCTTGAAGTGGCCGAGTTCGTGGGCCAGTACGGCTTCCACTTCCCCCGCCGACAGGCGCTTGAGCAGGGTGTCATAGAAAACCACGCGCTTGGCGGCACCCAGGCCGGTGAAGTAGGCGTTGCTGTGCGCCGAGCGCCGGCTGCCGTCCATCACGAACAAGCCCTTGGCGGCAAAACCGCAGCGCGTCATCAAGGACTGAACGCGCTGTTTGAGGGCCTCGTCCGGCAGTGGCTCGAACTTGTTGAACAGGGGCGCGATTACGGTCGGGTAGAGCACCAGGATCAGCAACTGAAAAGCGACCCAGGCGCCCCAAGCCCACAGCCACCACCAGGCCCCGGCGCTGGCCATCAGCCACAACACCAGGGCCACCATCGGCAGGCCGATCAGCGCGCCGACCAGCAGCCCCTTGGCGGCATCGATCAGGTACAGGCTCAAAGTGGTGCGATTGAATCCGAAGCGTTGCTCGATGCGAAAGGTGTTGTAAAGCTCCAGCGGGGCGTCGAGCAGGCTGCCGATCAATACGAAGGCCGTCAACAGCAGCAACTGGTAGGCCATGTCGCCCCAGCGTGGTTGCACTGCGTCGCGCACCACGGCGTTGAGCGTGTCCAGGCCCCCCAACAGGGTCCAAGCGATGAGCAAGGCGGTGCCGAAGGCCAGGCTCACCATGCCAAAGCGCGCACGCACCACGGTGTAGTCGGCCGCCTTCTGGTGTGAGCTCAGCGACACGGTGTTTGCAAAGGCGGCTGGTACCGCCGCGCGGTGCGCTGCGACATGGCGCATTTGCCGCGTCGCGAGCCAGTACTTGAGCAGCAGGGTCAGCACGACGGCGGCGGCGAAGGTGACGGAAAGCCAGAGCGATTGCATAGGTCGGCGAGTGTAGGCCTGACACAATATTCCCATGCTCGCCACGGAATCCCACATGACAGACACCACCCTTGCCAAGAACGACAGCAACCTGATCTGGATCGACCTCGAGATGACGGGTCTGTACCCCGACCATGACCGCATCATCGAGATCGCGGTGGTGGTCACCGACGCCCAGGTCAGCACCCGCGTCGAGGGCCCGGTTTTCGCCATCCACCAGAGCGACGCTGCGCTGGACGCGATGGACGCCTGGAACAAGGGCACCCATGGCAAGAGCGGGCTGGTTGACCGCGTCAAGGCCTCCGAGATCGACGAGGCCCATGCGCAGGCCCAGGTGATCGAGTGGCTGGCGCAGTACGTCAAGGCAGGCAAGAGCCCGATGTGCGGCAATTCCATCTGCCAGGACCGGCGTTTCCTGGCCAGGCACATGCCCGCGCTGGAAGCCTTTTTCCACTACCGCAACCTCGATGTCAGCACCCTGAAGGAGCTGGCGCGACGCTGGAAACCCAGCGCGCTCGATGGCATCAAAAAGGCGCAGGCGCACACGGCATTGGCCGACGTGCACGAGTCGATCGACGAGTTGCTGCACTACCGCCAGCACCTGCTGGCGGTCTAGCGGCTTCAGAACGAGCGCTGGCGCAGGGCGCTGAGCAGCGCCACCACATCGGGGTCAGGCCGCGCGGCCAGCTTGCGGTACTCGGCACCGCCCGGCGTGCGCGCCAGCAGCTTGAGCTCAATCAGCTCGCGCCTGAGCAAGCAGTGATCGCCAAAAGCATGGTGGGCGTTGAGCACCTCGTTGACCTCGCGCTCGCTGTAGCGGCGCTGGTTGTCGAAGCGCAACCACAGGCCCCACAGCACCAGCACCTGCAACGCACGCTTGGTCGGCCAGCGTGCCAAACTGCCGCGGCTGTCGAACTGGCGCAGCGCCCGGTCGGCAGCCTCGCTCAGCGCCGGGTCGCGCGGGCCTCGCAAGGGTGCAGGAGGGCTGGTCGCAAGCTTCGGCGCAGCAGCGCGCAGGGCTTGCACATTGCGATGGCCGGCGGCACGCGCCAACAGGTTGAGCATCTCGACGTGGCTCGGCACGCCGCCGCCACTGTCGTGGCGAAGCGCCCATTGCGCGCGCAGCGCTTTGGCGAAAGTCGACAAATCATCCGCATGCAGCGGCGTCAGTTCACGGGGCATGGCGTTGGCACTCCATCAACACTGCGCACGAAACCCTCACGGGTGCCGGGGGTTGCCCTTGCCGGCCGGGCGCAGCGGGGCACCAGACCAAAGACGTGTCGAGGGCAGGTTTAGCGCGAGCGGTCTCGCGGGCAACGCCTGGGTGAACTGCCGACCGGTGCGCAGTTTAGCTGCAGGGGCATACGGGCAAACCCGAACTCGGCTACAATCCGTTTTGGTTTCGACGAGCTCTTGTTGTCGCTTCCTCTCGTTCATCCCCTCTAGCCTGGTGCACCAGCCTTTTCGGCCTTCGGTGCTAGCCGCTCTGAATGCAGATGCGGACGTTGGTTGGCGGCGATGCCGTCGCTTGGACCCGTCCGTTGTCTGTGCCTGCTCTGCATGAGCACCAGCACCCACGTTCAGCCTGCCGCGACTTGACCTCAGCGTGTGCTGTAGCACCCGCCGGTGTGTGCCTGTGCGCGCGCTGTCCCTGAAAGAGCTGTGATGTTTACCGAGAACCAGACCCCGCAAGACCTCCAAGATGCCGCACCGGCGCCGATCAACGCTGCGCCAAACGGCTTTGCCGCCATCGCGCTGCACGCCGCGCTGCACCGCGCCCTGGCCGACGCAGGCTACACCACGCCCACCGACGTGCAAGCGCGCGCCATCACCCCGGCCCTGGCAGGCCGCGACCTGCGCGTGTCGTCGTCCACCGGTAGCGGCAAGACGGCGTCCTTCGTACTGCCCGCGCTGCAAGGCGTGCTCGACGTGCGCGCCAGCAGCGAGCGCCGCGAACGCGGCACCGTGTACGGCCCGCGCGTGCTGGTGCTGACGCCCACCCGCGAGCTGGCGATCCAGGTCGCCAAGGCCACCGACACCTACGGCCGCCATGTGCAGGGCCTGCGCGTGGCCACCGTCGTCGGCGGCGTGCCTTACGGCGCGCAATTGAAGGCCATGCGCGGCCCGCTCGACGTGCTCATCGCCACGCCCGGCCGCCTGATCGACCATGTCAAGAGCGGCAAGCTGGTGCTCGACAACGTCGCCATGCTGGTCCTCGACGAGGCCGACCGCATGCTCGACATGGGCTTCATCGATGACATCCGCTTCATCGCCGAGTGCATCCCGAAGACCCGCCAGACCATGATGTACAGCGCCACCTTCGCCGGCAATGTCGGTCGCCTGTCCGCCGAACTGCTCAAGCCCGACGCGCAAACCATCGCAGTGACCTCGCACACCGACACCCACGAGCACATCGAGCAGCGCCTGCACTGGGCCGACGATAACAAGCACAAGCAGGCCCTGTTGGACCACCTGCTGACCACGCGTGAAGTTGACCAGGCCCTGGTCTTCACCAGCACGCAGCGCGATGCCGACTGGCTGGCCGACCGCCTGGCCGACATGGGCCACGCTGTGGCCTCGTTG
>JANNGJ010000308.1:0-12345 GCA_031403815.1 Burkholderiales bacterium
GCGCTTCGGTGGGGCGCAGGTCGAAGACCAGCCGGTGCTTGTAGGCGGCCACTGGGGCAAGCGGAAAGACCTGGGGTGCCACTGCTTGCTTCAGGTCCATCACCAGGCGCACCGTGCGGGGCTGGTATTGGCCGACACGCACGCCGGCGATAAAGGGGTCGTCACTGCGCACCTTGCCGACCAACTCACGCAGTTGCGGGCTCAGCTCCAGGCCCTCGATGTCGATCACCAGCCGGTCGGGCGAGCCGAACAGGTTGTGGCGCGCAACCAGGGCAGTGTCGGATTCGAGCGTGACGCGTGTGTAGTCGGCCGCCGGCCACACGCGCACGGCGACGATCTCGGCACCGAAGGCGAGCTGCGGGGCTTGCAGCAGCAGCACGAGACTGCCAATCTGCTTGATGGCTTTGCGGCGGTTGGTCACGGCACCTGGGCCAGCAGTCGCTGGCCATGGGGGGTGAGGGCTTGCACGGTCACGTGGCGTTGGTCAGCGTCGAGCGGTTCAAGTTCCAACTGCCAGTCGGCCAGCGGCAGCAGGGCGGCAGCGTTCTCTGGCCACTCAGCCAGCTTCAGGCCGGGCGCCGCGAAGACATCGCGAAAGCCTGCGTCGACCCACTCGCGCGGATCGGCAAAGCGGTAGAAGTCGAAGTGAGAAATCGCCAGGCCACCGACCTCATAGGGCTCGAGCACGGCGTAGGTCGGGCTCTTGATGCGGCCCTCGACGCCAAGGGCGCGCAGCAGGTGGCGCACGAAGGTGGTCTTGCCGGCCCCGAGGGGTCCGGCCAAGCTGATGAAGGTGTCGGCGCGCAGGGCGGGCAGGGCGGCCAGACGCTGCGCGAAGGCCACGCAGGCCGCTTCATCGGACCAGAGCACACTGCGGGTTTCTAGAATCGGCAAATGCGTCAACAAGACCATGCTTTGATCGACGGGGCGCATTTGCTTGGCAAGCTGCGCGGCTGGGCCGAGGAGCTTGGATTCTCCCAGATCGGAGTGGCCGGCGTGGACCTCAGCGAAGCCGAGCCCGGTCTGGCGGCGTGGCTGGCCGACGGCCATCACGGCGGCATGGCCTATATGGCGCGCCACGGCACCATGCGTGCGCGGCCGGCGGAACTGGTGCCGGGCACCGTCAGCGTGATCACGGCGCGCATGGACTACCTGCCGCGGGCTGCCGCCGACGGCTGGCAGGCTGTTGAGTGGCAGCGCCTGGCCACGCCGCAGGCGGCCACGGTGTCGCTGTATGCACGCGGGCGTGACTATCACAAGCTCTTGCGCGTACGCCTGCAGACCCTGGCCAACAAGTTGGCCGCAGAGATCGGCCCGTTCGGCCACCGCGTGTTCACCGACTCGGCGCCGGTGCTCGAAGTCGAGCTGGCCACGCGCAGCGGTCTGGGCTGGCGCGGCAAGCACACCCTGGCCTTGTCGCGCGAAGGCGGGTCGATGTTCTTCCTGGGCGAGCTGTTCGTCGATATCGCGCTGCCCACCACGCCACCGGCCGAGGCCCACTGCGGCAGCTGCAGCGCCTGCATCGACGTCTGCCCGACGCAGGCGATCACGGCGCCCTACCGGCTCGACGCTCGGCGCTGCATCTCCTACCTGACGATCGAGCATGACGGGCCGATTCCGCTTGAGCTGCGCGCGCCGATGGGCAACCGCATCTACGGCTGCGACGACTGCCAGCTGACCTGCCCGTGGAACAAATATGCTCAGCGCGCCACGCTGGCCGACTTCGATGCGCGCGACGCGCTCAGCAACCCGACCTTGCTGCAACTCTGGGCCTGGAGCGAAGCCGAGTTTCTGCAACGCACCGAAGGCAGCGCAATCCGCCGCATCGGCCACGTGCGCTGGCAACGCAACCTGGCAGTGGCCCTGGGCAACGCCTTGCGCACCCAGGACGACGCTGGCATTCGCGCTGCCCTGCAAGCGCGGCGCGACACCGCACCCGCGCTGGTTCAAGCGCACATCGACTGGGCCTTGGCTTGAGGCCGCGCCGCCGTGTGCGGCCGACCGCTCAGGGCTGCCAGGCGGCGTGCAGGGCCAAGGCCAGCGGCACGCTGAGCATGCCGAGCAGGGTCGACACGGTGATCAGGCCGGCCACATAGTCGCCGCGCCCACCCATGCGCACCGCCAGCACATACGCGCTGGCGGCGGTGGGCAACGCGGCGAAGGCCACGGCAATGGTCTGCTGCACGGCGTCCAGCCCGGCCCATCGCACCAGCACCAAGGCCAGCAGCGGCAGCACGGCGTGGCGGATCACCAGGAGCGCAGTGGCCAGGCCGGGTGCTTCGCGCAGCGCGCCCAAGCGCAGGCCGGCGCCGACCGCCATCAGGCCGATCGGCAAGGCGGCCGAGCCCAGGCGCTGCAGGGTGATGGCGGCCAGTTCGGGCGGCTGCCAGCCCACCAGGTTTGCCGCCAACCCAGCCAGCGTGGCGACGATCAAGGGGTTGCGTGTCAACTCGCGCAGCAGCGGCTGGCCACCCGCGCGCGCCAGCGGCCACACCGCGGCCACGTTGCACAGGGGCACCACCAGGGCGATCAGCACCGCGAGTGCCGCCACACCGGCCACGCCGCCCAAGCGCTCGGCCAGGGCCAGGGCGATGTAGGAGTTGAAGCGGAAGGCCACCTGGGCCCCTGAGGCATGGGCCGACGCGTCGATCCCGGGCCAGCGGCCCAGGGCATAGGCCAGGCCGATGCCGCAGACGGTTATCGACAGGCCCACGGCGCCCAGGCTGAGGAGGGCGCTGAAGGCCAGTGGCTGGCGCACGATGGCGACGAAGAGCAAGGCCGGGAAGAGCACGAAGTACACCAGGCGCTCAGCGCCGTCCCAGACCGGGCGGTCGAGCGCTGTCCAGCGGCACAGGGCGTAGCCGAGCGCGATCAGCAGGAAGTCGGGCAGCAGCAACCAGGCGGTCGTCATCGGGGAGGGTTCGCTGCAGACACGAGCCGCAGTGTGCCTGCTGTATGGTGCGTAAACCCCACACTGGCAGGTGTCCTCCGGGCTGCGGGGCAGCGCGTTGCTCTACGGTCCGCCACACTCCCGTCCGCCATGCTCACACCCACTGCCTACCCGCGCCGCCGTGTGCTTCTGGGCGTCGCCTGCGCCCTCTTGCCCTGGGGCAGCGCTTGGGCGGCCGCACCGATCAAGGTTGAGGGCGTGACCTTTGCTGGCCAGGCCACGGTGGCAGGGCAAGCGCTCGAACTCAACGGGGTGGGCTTGCGCGCGGTTGCGATGCTCAAGGGCTATGCGGCCGGGCTCTACCTCGGCAGCCGCGTGCGCACGCCGCAGCAAGTGCTGGCCGCACCAGGCGCCAAGCGCTTGCAGTTGCGCATGCTGCTGGATGTCGACATGGAAGAGTTCGTCAAGGCCTTTGACAAGGGCATCGCGCGCAACTCGGCCGCAGCCGAGCTGCCTCTGCTGGCCGAGCGCATGGCCCGTTTCGACGCCATCCTGCGTGCCATCGGCAAGGTCAAGAGGCGCGACGTGATCGATCTCGACTGGCTGCCCGGCCTGGGCCTGCAGTTCGCCCTCAATGGCCAGCCCAAGGGTGCGCCCATCCCGGGCGAAGACCTGTACGCCGCGCTGTTGCGTATCTTTGTCGGTGAGCGGCCGGCCGACCCTGAAATGAAGATCGGCCTGCTCGGCGGGCCGGTTGCCTGAGCCGCGCGTGAGACGATTGCGGCTGCACCTGCCATTCTTTCCCACAGACGTACCAGGAGACTGCTCGATGATGAAGACACGAACGTTCGGACTGAGCGCATCGGCCCTTGCGCTGACGCTGGCGACGCCCCTGGTCCTGGCCCAGGCCGTTTCGACAGGCTCAGGACAGGCCTATCCGGTCAAGCCGGTGCGCCTGGTGGTGCCTTTCGCGCCCGGCGGCACGACCGACATCATCGCCCGCGTGGTGGCTGAAAAGGCCAACCTCGCGCTCGGACAGACGCTCGTGGTCGAGAACAAGGCCGGCGCCGGCGGCTCGGTCGGCGCGCTCGATGTGACCCGTGCCGCGCCCGACGGCTATACGCTGCTCGTGGCTTCGGTCAGTACCACGGCGTCGAACCCGGCGATCAACGCCAAGATCGGCTACGACCCGACGAAGGACTTCACGCCGATCATCAACATCGCCGCAACGCCGAACGTGATCGCGGTGCACCCGAGTTTTCCGGCGCGCGATTACAAGACGTTTCTTGAAGTCATCAAGAAGAACCCGGGCAAGTACAGCTACGCGAGTTCGGGTACGGGCGGTATCGGTCATCTGCAGATGGAACTGATCAAGAGCCTGACGGGCACCTTCATCACCCACATTCCGTACCGGGGTGCCGGCCCGGCGCTGATCGACACGGTGGCCGGCCAGGTGCCGATCATCTGGGACAACCTGCCCTCGGCGCTGCCCTTCATCAAGGACGGGCGTCTGATCCCTATCGTGGTCATGGCGCCCCAGCGCCTGACGCAGTTGCCGAACGTGCCGACCTTCAAGGAAATGGGCCTGGAGCCGGCCAATCGCATGGCCTATTACGGCATCGTTGGCCCCAAGGGGTTGCCCAAGGACATCGTCGACAAGATCGCGGCGGCGATCAAGAAGACGGCCGAACTGCCCGACGTGAAGAAGCGCATCGAGGACACCGGCTCGCTAACGATCCTCAACACGCCCGAGCAGTTCGCAGCGCAAATCCAGGCCGAGTTCGACGTGTACAAGAAGGTGGTCGCGACGCAGAAGCTGACCTTGGATTGACCCTTCGACACGGGCTCTCGGCAAGCTCGATCCCTGCTCAGGGCGAACGGAGTGAAGTTGCCGTTCGGGCTGAGCTTGCCGAGGCCCCGTCGCGCTTGAACGCTTGAACTCTGCCGCCACGCTCGACCGCTTTCTCGACGCGTTGTGGATCGAGGACGGCCTTGCGGCCAACACACTCTGGGCCTACCGGCGTGACCTGACGCTCTACGCCGCGTGGCTGCAGGCCGAGCGCGGCGCGCCCATCGAAGCGACGACGGAGATCGACCTGCTCGCCTACGCGGCCGTGCGCCACGCCGGCTCGAAGGCCACCAGCGCGAACCGGCGCTTGACGGTCTTCAAGCGCTTCTTCCGCTGGGCGCTGCGCGAGCGGCTCATCGACGCCGACCCGACCCTGCGCCTGCGCAACGCGAAGCAGGCGCTGCGCGTGCCCAAGTCGCTCAGCGAAGCGCAGGTCGAGGCCCTGCTTGCGGCGCCCGACACCGACAAGCCGCTCGGTCTGCGCGACCGCGCGATGCTCGAACTTCTATACGCCTGCGGCCTGCGTGTGTCCGAACTCGTGACGCTGAAGACGGTGCAGATCGGCCTGGCCGAGGGGTGCCTGCGCGTTACCGGCAAGGGCAGCAAGGAGCGCATCGTGCCCTTCGGCGAGGAAGCGCATGCCTGGCTGACGCGCTACCTGGCCGAGGCGCGTGCCGCGATTTTGGTCGGTCAGGCGACTGAGGCCCTGTTCGTCACTGCCCGCGGCGGCGCCATGACGCGGCAGATGTTCTGGAAGCTGGTCAAGCGCCATGCGCTGCAGGCGGGCATCGATGCGCCGCTCTCGCCGCACACCCTGCGTCATGCCTTCGCTACCCACTTGCTCAACCATGGCGCCGACCTGCGCGCCGTGCAGATGCTGCTGGGCCACGCCGACATCTCGACGACCACCATCTACACCCATGTGGCGCGCGAGCGCCTGCGGGCGCTGCACGCCCAGCACCACCCGCGCGGTTGAGGCGGCCAGGCAAAGAAAAAGCCGGCGCAAGGCCGGCTTTCTTGTCTGTGCAGCAGCCTTGCGGCTGCGGCGATCAGAAGTTGTGGCGCACGCCCACGGCCAGTGACTGGAAGTCACCGTAGAGCGTGCCCTTGTCAGCGATCTTCGTGAAGAAGCCGTAGACCTTGGTGCGCTTGCTCAGGTTCTGGTTCACGCCCAGGGTGTACTGATTGGCCTTCTGGTTGCCAGCCAGACGGCTGTAGTCGCCAGCTGCGCCGAAGTTGGCGTGCAGCTCGGTGTTGCCCATGGTGTACATGCCTGAGACGCGGTAGTTGGTGCGATCACCGAAGCCGACACCGTAGCCGTCGGTGTCACGTTGGATCGTGGCGCCGAAGGTGAAGGCGCCTATTTCGTACAGGCCGCGAACTGCGAACTGCTTGGCGTTCTTGTTGTTCGGCGCGTTGTCCTGGTAGCCGAAGCCCAGATGCAAGGGGCCCGCATCGTAGTTTGCCGCGAGCTCAAGGGTGCGTTCGCCCGCGCCACCTTCATTGATCGCAACTTCCACCGTGGCTCCACTGAGGCTCGGCGTGCGGTAAGCAACCTTGCTTGCGCCTGAGAAGCCGCGCAGGTCGGCATAGAACGCATCCGACGAGGTGCCCGTCTCGTGGTTGTGCATGCCGATGTAGTCAGACGTGGCGTAGTAGGCCTCGCTGATGAAGTTGCCCAGACGGACCATGCCGAAGCCGCCCGACAGGTTCACTTCGCTCTGGCGGGCCCAGAACGCGCCTTGCGACTGCTGGCCGTTGGCGGGGTTGAAGCCGTGCTCGATCTGGAAGCCGGCCTTCAGGCCACCGCCGAGTTCTTCGCTGCCCTTGAGGCCAAAGCGCGACGAGCTGTTTTGCAGCTTCCAGTCGCTGGTGTTGCCAATTTTCTGGCGCTCGACCGTCAAGTTGATGCGGCCGTACAGGTTCACGGTGGACTGCGCGAAAGCGCTGGTGCCGAGGCTGGCCAGAGCGACCGCGATGATCAGGGAGCGTTGCATGTTTTCATCCTTTTAAGCAGATCAGATAAGACGCCATTCTAGTGAGCAACCTAAGGTAAACCCTTGATTTGGCGTGTATACGCATGCAGGTTGCGGCGTTCGCGCAACAGACCGGCCCAGTTCGCACTGGCCGACAATCAGTCCTCATGGACCACACCTTCCTCTCTGCGCTGGTGCTGCTGTTGCTGGTGCTCGACCCCTTCGGCAGCCTGCCGATCTTCATTTCCGTGATGCGCAATGTCGAGCCGAGCCGGCGCACCCGCGTCGCCCTGCGCGAATCGGCTCTGGCATTCGCCGTGCTGCTGGGCTTCATGCTCACCGGCCAGTGGTTCCTTGCTCTCATGCACCTGTCGGAGCGCTCGCTTGAGGTGGCCGGCGGCGTGATCTTGCTGATCATTGCCGTGCGCATGATCTTTGCGTCGGGGGGCGAGGTCTATGCGTCACACGGCGAGGCGCGCGAGCCCTTGATCTTCCCGCTGGCCGTCCCGCTGCTGGCCGGGCCGTCGGCGATGGCCACCGTGCTGCTGCTGGCGTCGCGCCAGCCCGAGCGCTTGATGGCCTGGGTTGGCGCCCTGACGGTGGCCATGGTGGTCAGCGCCGTGGTGCTGCTCGGCGCCGACCGCATCCGCAAGTGGATCGGCTCGTCGATGGTCAGTGCGATCGAGAAGCTGATGGGCCTGGTGCTGACGGCGATCGCGGTCGAGATGATTCTGGCCGGCCTGAAGCGCTATTTCTTCGGGGCCTGAAGCGGCAAGACAGGCTCAGGGCAGGCGGAAGCGCGTGATGAAGGCGCGGTCGATACGGTCTTTCCACCAGCCCATTGAGCGGCCCTGGAATGACCAGTCGCCCCAGCTCGCGATTGCCCGGCCATCGCCGAGTGCCAGCAGGTTCAGTGAGTTGCGTTGCGGTCGGTAGGGCGTGAGCATCCCGCCCCCGACCAAGCGACGCACGTTGTCGGCCAGCACGGGCCCGGCGCGCACGGCATAGACGCCGCTGCGCGGGTGTGGGTGGTCGTCGCGCACCGTGATGTCGCCGGCGGCCAGGACGTTCGCATGGCTGAAGCTCTGCAGCGTGGAACCGATGCGCACGAAGCCGTTCGCATCGAGTGCCAGGCCACTGCCCGCAAGCCAGGCCGGCGCATCGCTGCCGATGGCCACGATCGGCACATCACAGGCCACCCGCAAGCTGCCCAGCAGCACGTGCCAGGGCTCAATCGCCGTGCAGCGACCGGGCAGCACCTGTATCGCGGCGCGCTGCAAAGCGGCGAGCGCACGGCGCCGCACACCCTCACCGTAGGCGGCCAGTACCAACCCGTCCGACACCAGCGTGAGCGTGCCGCGCAGGCCCAGTGCGCGGCGAGCGGCCAGCGCAATCTCGACCCCCGCAGCGCCACTGCCGACCACCACCACATCGAGCGCACGCTCATCAGCCAGGGCCAGCGTCTGCTGCCAGAACTGCACGAAGCCCTCGATCGGGCGCACAAAGAGGGCGTTGTCGCGCGCGCCGGGAATGCGGTCGCGGTCCTGGGTCGGGCCGGTGTTCAGGCTCAACACGTCGTACTCGATGCGCTGGCCATCGGCCAGGCTGACGCACTGCGCTGCTGCGTCGAGTGCCACCGCGCGCCCCTGCAGGAAGTCGACGCCGGCCGCAGCCGCCAGCGGCGCGACGGCCAGGCTGCAGTCTTCCAGGCTGTAGCGGCCGGCCATCAGCCCCGGCACCATGCCCGAATAGACGAGGCGCTCGGTGGCCGAGACGAGCAGCACCTCGGCCCCGGCCAGTCGCTCGCGCGCCAGCGCCGCCAGCACAGCAACCTGGGCATGGCCGGCGCCAAGCAGGAGCACGCGCTTCATGGGGCGGTGTGGTGAATCTCGCTGACGTGGGCCAAGCCGCGTGAGCCGGTGTTGTCTGCGTCGGCGCCGATCAGAATCGCCGTCACCGCGGGTACCCGAGCCGCCTCATCGCTGAAGACGCGCAGAAAGTCGTTCGCCAGATCATGCTGCTCAGTCTGCCATTGGCCGACGGGCGAGTGCACCACGATGCTGCGCACCCGGCGCGTGTAGGGGCTGACGACCATGCTGCCGGGCGGCAGGGCGGCGTCCGCCACGTAGCAAAGGGTGGCCGTCGGCAACGAGTCATTGCTGCGGCTTCTGGCGATGCGCAACAGCTGGCGTTCGACTAACGGCACCTGCGCGAGCGGCATGTCGAACAGTGCGCACACCCGCAGCGCCGCATCATCGCCGGTCCGCGTCGTCAGGTCGGTGCCTTGCAGAGGCAGCGCCACTTGGGCGCGCCAGCTCAGCGTACCCGCAGCGGTGCCGACGGGCAGCGGGTGCAGCAGATTGCCGTAGGAGCGGTCGGCCTCGACGCGCAGCACGCGCACGCCGTCAAGTGTCACGGCGGTGAAACGCGTCGCGGGCAGCGCCTGGGCCGGCAGACCGACAAAGCGCCAGGGCGCCACCGGCGCCGCGCCGCTTCCGGCCGGCGGCGTCAGGTCGGACGTGCCCGCTACGGCGGCAGTGGCCAACGCAGCGAGGGCAAGGGCAGAGGCGCGCAGACTCAACGGCCGACCACGTTGAGCGACCAGTCGTAATCGAGGTGGCTGATCGGTAGCGACTTGCTGCGCAGGCGCGACTGCTCGCCGGGCTGGTCTGTCAATTGAACGGCGTACTTGGCGAAGACATCCTCGATCTTGCCGAAGCCCTGGTGGCCTTTCTCGAAGTCCTCCTTGAACCACTTGAAGATGGCATTGACTTCGAGCTGCCCGCCCTGGACGCGATTGCGGGTGCGGTCGCCCAGGAAGCGGAGCATGCCGTCCTCGAGCTGGGCCTCGAGCTTGGCGGCGGTGAAGGCCTCGTTGCGCAGGGCCGGGCAGCCGATCGAGGCGCAGTTGACGGCGGCATGCACGCGCGGGTCGCTGTACAGCGGACGCAACTGCTCATGCTCGATCAAGTCGAGGTGGCGCTCTTCACCGAGCAGACTGAAGAATTTCTTCTTCCACGGTGACTGCACGAAGGACCCGAGGTCCTTGATCGATTTCAGGTCCGGGTACTTGGTCAGGATCAACTCGACCGTGAAGGCGTTGTAGGCATTGATCAGGAAGGCCATGCGCTGTTCGCGCGGCCACTTGTCGAACTCGGCCTTGGGCATTGCGCTCAAGCCATCGAGCACCGTTTTCAACGCGGCGCGATCCGCCTTGAAGGCGGCGTAGTCGACGCGGCTCTGCTTGTTGTCGGGCAACCAGCGCACGTGCTTCTTCACCAGGGCATCCCAGCCGCTGTAGCCGGGGTCGAACTGGGCCTGGGCCAGCCCGCTCAACAGCACCAGCAGCAGAACGAACAGTCGTTTCATGGGTATCTCCTTGGGCTCAACCGCGCCGCCATGTGTGGAACTTGGCGACCCAGGCCAGCAGCTGCACTGGCTGGTGCGCGCGCTTCCAATCGCCGGCGACGGCTTTGTTGGCTTCGGCCAGGGTCGGATAAATATGGATGGTGCCGAGAATCTTGTTCAGGCCCAGGCCATGCTTCATGGCCAGCACGAACTCTGCCAGCAAGTCGCCGGCATGCACGCCGACGATGGTCACGCCCAGGATCTTGTCCTTGTCCGGCACCGTCAGCACCTTGACCCAGCCGTGTGTGGCCGAGTCGGCTATGGCGCGGTCGAGTTCGTCGAGGCCGTAGCGGGTGACCTCGTAGGCGACGCCTTTCTCCTTCGCCTCCTGCTCGTTCAGGCCGACCCGAGCCACCTCGGGGTCGATGAAGGTGGCCCACGGGATCACGGAATAGTCGGCCTTGAACTTCTTGAAGCTGCCGAACAGTGCGTTCACTGCCGCGTACCAGGCCTGGTGCGATGCGGTGTGGGTGAACTGGAACGGCCCGGCCACGTCGCCGGCGGCGAAGATGTTGGGGTAGTTCGTCTCCAGGTATTCGTTGACCTGCACCGTACGGCCGACCGGAATACCCAGCTCTTCCAGGCCGAAGCCCTTCAGGCGCGCGCTGCGGCCGACGGCGCACAGCAGCACGTCGAAGGCGATGCGTGTCTCCACCCCGGCTGCTTCAACGACGATGAACTTGCCCTCGGCCGTCCTCTCGCAGCGCAGCGCCTTGTGGCCGGTGAGGATGTTGATGCCATCGGCCTCGAGGGCCTGGCGCGCAAAGGCCGAGACCTCATCGTCCTCGCGGATCATGATGCGCGGCAGCATCTCGATCTGCGTCACCGCCGAGCCCAGGCGCGCGAAGCTCTGCGCCAGCTCGCAGCCGATCGGCCCGCCACCCAGCACCACCAGGCGCTGCGGCAACTCGCGCAAACCCCACAGCGTGTCGCTGGTCAGGTAGCCGACGTCGTCCAGCCCCGGCAGCGGCGGCACGAAGGGCGCGGCGCCGGTGGCGATGACGATGTTCTTGGTGGTCAGGGTCTGGCTGCTGCCGTCGTCCCGCCTGATCTCGACGGTCCAGGGGTTGATGATCTTGGCCTGGCCGATGAGCACTTCCACGCCGAGCGCGGTGTAGCGCTCCACTGAGTCGTGCGGCTCGACGGCGCGCACCACGCCGGCCACGCGCTCCATCACCTGGGCGAAGTCAATCGTCGCGCTGGCGGACGTGATGCCGTAGTCGTTCGAGTGGCGGATCTGCCGCGCCAGCGTGGCGGTCTTGATCAGCGCCTTGCTCGGCACGCAGCCGTAGTTCAGGCAGTCGCCGCCCATCTTGTGGCCCTCGATCAGCGTCACCTTGGCCTTCACCGCCGCGGCGATGTAGCTGGTGACCAGACCGGCCGCACCGGCGCCGATGACGACGAGATTGCGCTCGAAGGTCTTGGGTTTGACGCTGGCCCAGCGTGCGTAGACCTGGCGCGCCTTGACCAGGTCGATGATCTTTTTGGCGATCAATGGAAACAGGCCGCCGACGTGCATGGGCTCCCTCCTGTTTCGTTCCCCTGTTGTCTCGGACTACGTGGCAGCTGCGCCGACGGATTTCGCAGGTCAGCGACGCTCGCTAACCCACGAGGCGCAACACGTCGAGGTCGCGGACGGGCCGGAGGTGGGTGCGGGTGACCGTGACCGAGCCGCGCGCGTTGTCGTACAGCCCGGTTCCACCCAGCACGGCGAGATCGTAGAACTGCCGGTACTCGAGCGAGCCGCCCACGACGATCTTCCCCCTCGGCAGCACGTACGTCCCGCGGCAGACCCGCATCCGTTTCGAGTCGACGAACGTGCAGACGAGCTCGCTGTGGCCGATCGGCTTCGACGTCACGCGCAGGTTGAACAGCGCCTGGCTGACGATCTCCGTGTCGCCGGGTGACGTCCCGCGCACACCCACGTCGATGCGGGTTACCAACACCTCGCGGTTGGTGATCCGGATCGTCGCCGGCCCGGTTCCCGCCTCGGAGCGGCTCTGCCACGGTCCCAGCGCAAGGAGGCCGGCCACCGCGCCGGCAACCAGCCAGACGATTCTGTGCCTCATCGCATCTCCTTTCCACTTTGTTGTCATCGCGTTGCGAGACCGGTTGGCAACTCGAGCCAGAACGTCGAGCCGGCGCCGGGGTCGCTGTCGAAGCCGATCCGGCCACCGTGCGCCTCCACGATCTCGCGGGAGACGGCGAGCCCGAGCCCCGTG
>JANNGJ010000309.1:0-9575 GCA_031403815.1 Burkholderiales bacterium
GCCGGCCGAGCCAATCGCGTAGCCCTTGGTCACCGCCTTGGTGGTGTTGCCGACGGCGTCGAGCGGGTCGGTGACGTCGCGCACGCTCTTGGGCAACTCGGCCATCTCGGCAATGCCGCCGGCGTTGTCGGTGATCGGGCCATACGCGTCGAGCGCAACCACGATGCCGGCCATGCTGAGCATCGAGGTGGCGGCCACAGCGATGCCGTACAGACCCGCCAAGCTGTAAGACACCAGGATCGCGGCGCAGACGAACAGCACCGGCCAGGCGGTGGAGCGCATTGAGACGCCCAGGCCCGCGATGATGTTGGTGCCGTGACCGGTGGTCGAGGCTGCGGCGATGTGCTGCACGGGCTTGTACTGCGTGCCGGTGTAGTACTCGGTCACCCAGACCAGCACAGCCGTCAGCACCAGGCCGACGGCGCAGGCACCGAACAACTTCAGGTGCGTGCCAGCGCCCAGGGCGTCGGCCGGCATCACGGCCGCAGTGACGAACCAGAAGGCGGCGAGCGAGAGCATGCCCGCGACGGCCAGGCCCTTGTAAAGCGCTGGCATCACGTTCTTCATGCCCGGGCTGGCCTTGACGACGCCGCAGCCGATGATCGAAGCGATGATGGACACGCCGCCGAGCACCAGCGGGTACATCACGGCGGCCATCGCGGCCGGGCCGCTGAACACCAAGGCGCCCAGCGCCATGGTGGCGATCAGGGTGACGGCGTAGGTCTCGAACAGGTCGGCCGCCATGCCGGCACAGTCGCCGACGTTGTCACCGACGTTGTCGGCAATCACGGCCGGGTTGCGCGGGTCGTCTTCCGGGATGCCGGCTTCGACCTTGCCGACCAGGTCGGCGCCGACATCAGCGCCCTTGGTGAAGATGCCGACGCCCAGGCGCGCAAAGATGGAGATCAGCGACGCGCCGAAGGCAAAGCCGAGCATCGGCTTGAGCACCGAGGCCAGGCTCTTGTCGGGTGTCAACTGACCGTTCATGACGGTGAACCAGAAGAAGATGCCGACACCCAGCAGGCCCAGGCCGACCACCAGCATGCCGGTGATCGCGCCGCCCTTGAAGGCGACGTCAAGCGCCGGGCCGATGCCCTTGGTGGCGGCTTGCGCGGTGCGCACATTGGCCTTGACCGACACGTTCATGCCGATGAAGCCGCAGGCGCCGGACAGCACGGCGCCGAGCACGAAGCCCGAGGCGGTGACGCCGTCGAGGAAGACGCCGATCAGGATTGCCAGCACGACGCCGACGATGGCGATGGTCTTGTACTGCCGCGCCAGGTAGGCCGCGGCGCCTTGCTGGATGGCGCCAGCGATTTCTTGCATGCGCGCATTGCCGGCGTCCTGTTTCAGGATCCAGCTGCGCTGGACGAAACCGTACAACACCGCGGCCAGGCCGCAGGCAAGCGCAAGGTATAGCGCCATGGAAGTCGACAACATGTGGGTGGCTCCTCTTTTGTTTCAGGCCCGGGGGCGGGCGGATCTCAAGGCCCGGCGACTGCACCTGCCGGATCAACCCGCGATGCTAAGCGATGCGGATGACACGCCGACCCCTGTGTTTCCCGCGCTTTCCCAGGCATCGCGCAGCGTCAGCAGGAAGACAAGTTGGCCCCGTAGAATTCGGGTTATCCCTGCCGCTGAGAAAAATCATGAGCCTGCACGAAGTGACGCCCGGGGCCAAGGCGCCCGATGAGTTCAACGTGATCATCGAGATCCCGATGAATGCCGACCCGATCAAGTACGAGGTCGACAAGGCCAGCGGCGCGCTCTTCGTCGACCGCTTCATGACCACGGCGATGCATTACCCGTGCAACTACGGCTATGTGCCGCGCACGCTTTCGGACGACGGCGACCCGGTCGATGTCTTGGTCATCACACCCTTCGCGTTGACGCCAGGTGTCGTGGTCACTTGCCGGCCCATCGGCATCCTGATGATGACCGACGAGGCCGGCGGCGACGCCAAGGTGCTGGCGGTGCCGACCAGCAAGATCCTGCCGATGTACGACCATTGGCAAAAGCCGTCGGACGTAAACCCGATGCGCTTGAATGCGATCCAGCATTTCTTTGAGCACTACAAGGACCTGGAGCCCAACAAGTGGGTCAAGGTGGTGGGCTGGGACGGGCCCGACGCTGCACGGCAAGAGATCGTCAGCGGCATGGCCGCCTGGGCTGCCCTGCCGAAGAAGTAGTGCTCAGCCGGGCGCGACCTTGAACGGGTTGCGCTCGTTGAGCTCATCGACATAGGCGCCGACACCGGCGCCTTCGCGGCTCAGGAAGTCACCGACGGCCGAGGCAAAACGCGTGTCGGCCAGCCAATGCGCTGAGCAGGTCTTGACGGGCAGCAAGCCGCGCGCCATCTTGTGCTCGCCTTGGGCGCCGCCTTCGAAGCGCTGATAGCCCTGCGCAATGCACCAGGCCAGCGGCTGGTAGTAGCAGGCCTCGAAGTGCAGGCAGGGCACGTGCTCGACAGCGCCCCAGTAGCGCCCGTAGGCCACACGACGCGCCGGGTCGAGCGCGATCAAGGAGCAGGCGATGCGCTCGCCGCCGCGCCGCGCCACGAACAGCAACCAGTGCCCCGGCATGGTGGCCGCCATCGCGGCAAAGAAGGCGCGCGTGAGGTAGGGCGTTGAATGGTGGGCGCGGTAGGTCAGGGTGTAGCAGTGGTAGAAGAAATCCCAGGTCGCTGCGTCAATGGCGGCGCCTTCGAGGCATTCGAAGTCGACACCGGCTTCGCCGACGCGCCGACGCTCCTGGGCAATCTTCTTGCGCTTCTCACGTTGCAGGCTGCAAGTGAACTCATCGAAGTCGAGGTAGGGCTGCGGGCTGCGGTTTTGCCAGTGGAATTGCACGCCCTCGCGCAGCATCCACCCCGCACGCTCGCAGGCGGCGCGGTCGGCGTCGGACAAGAACAGCAGGTGGGCCGATGACAGGCCTTGCTGCTGTGCCAGCGCCAGCACCGCCTGCAGCAGCACATCGCGGGCGTCATCGTCGACGGCCAGCAGGCGTGAGCCCGGCACCGGCGTGAACGGCACGGCCGACAACAACTTGGGGTAGTAGGCCAGGCCATGGCGCTGGTAGGCGTCGGCCCAGGCCCAGTCGAAGACGTACTCGCCGTAAGAATGGCTCTTCAGGTAGAGCGTGCAGGCGCCCACGAGTTGCCCCTGATGCACCACGGTGAGCCAGGCCGGTGCCCATCCCGTCTCGGCCACGGCGCTGTGCGAGCTGTGCAGTGCCGTCAGGTACTCGTGGCGCAAGAAGGGGGTCGGCGCGTCCTGGCGGTCGAGCAGCCCATTCCATGCGGCCGCATCAATCTCGGCGGGGTCGTCATGGGCCTGGATGACATAATTATTCGCTTCCATGTGCTCTCAACAGGCTCCGACGTGATCAAGGTTGCGCTGGCTCAGATCAACGCCACCGTCGGCGACCTGATGGGCAACGCCAGGCGCATCGTCGACGCCGCGCGACAGGCGCATGCCGAGGGTGCCAAGCTGGTGATTGCGCCAGAGCTGGCGCTGTGCGGTTACCCCCCCGAAGACCTGTTGCTGCGCCCGGCCTTCATGCAGGGCTGCTCTGACGCGCTGGTGGGCATGGCTGCCGAGCTGGCGTCGTGTGAGGGCTTGCATGTGGTGGTCGGACATCCGCATCAGTTTGGTGAGCAAGGGGATGTTAGGACCAAGTCCACGGCCACGCCGCTGCGCTTCAATGCGGCCTCGCTGCTGGCAGGGGGACGCATCGTTGCGACGTATTGCAAGCGCGAACTGCCCAACTACCAAGTGTTCGATGAGCGGCGCTACTTTGCGTCCGGCCGCGACGCGGGCCAGCGCCCGCTGGTGTTCGAGGTGGCCGGGGTCAAGGTCGGTGTGCTGATCTGTGAGGATGCCTGGTTCGACGAGCCGGCATGGACGGCCAAGGCTGCCGGTGCGCAGGTGTTGGCGGTGCTCAATGCCTCGCCCTTCCACATCGACAAGGCGGGCGAGCGTGAGCAGCGCATGGCCGAGCGCGCGCGGGCGGTGGGCTTGCCGCTGCTGTATGCGCATCTTGTCGGTGGCCAGGACGAGGTGGTGTTCGACGGCGCCTCGTTTGCGCTGGATGCAACAGGCCGGGTCTGCATGCGCGCGCCAAGCTTCGCCGAGGCGTTGGCCTTTGTCACCGTCGATGGCGACGCGCTGGCCGGGCAGGTGATCGAGCTGCCCTCGCAGGAGGCCCAGGTGTGGGCAGCGCTGGTGACGGGTGTTCGCGACTACCTGGGCAAGAACGGTTTCCCGGGCGCGATCATCGGTCTGTCTGGCGGTGTCGATTCGGCGCTGGTCCTGGCCATCGCCGTGGATGCGCTGGGGGCCGACAAGGTGCGCGCTGTCATGATGCCGTCGCCCTACACCGCCGACATCTCCTGGATCGACGCCCGCGACATGGCCGCCAGGCTGGGTGTGCGTTACGACGAGATCCCGATCGCGCCGATGTTCGATGCCTTTCGTGCCGGTCTGGCGGGGCAGTTTGCCGGCCTGGCCGAGGACACGACGGAAGAGAACCTGCAGGCACGCATTCGAGGCAGTTTGCTGATGGCCTTGTCGAACAAGACCGGCCGCATCGTGCTGACGACGGGCAACAAGAGCGAGATGGCCACCGGCTATTGCACGCTCTACGGCGACATGGCGGGCGGCTTTGCGGTCATCAAGGACGTCGCCAAAACCCTTGTCTACCGCCTGTGCGAGTGGAAGAACCGCCAGCCGACGCTGCGTGCCGATGGCCCCGCCGGAACCGTCGGCCCGGTCATTCCAGAGCGCATCCTGACGCGCGCGCCGTCGGCGGAACTGCGGCCTGACCAAACCGACCAGGACAGCCTGCCGCCCTATGAGGTGCTCGACGCGATTCTGGCGCTGTACATGGAAGATGACCGCAGCGTCGAGAGCATCATCAGCGCCGGCTTCGAGCGCGCGACCGTGGAGCGCGTGACGCGCCTGATCCGCGTCAACGAGTACAAGCGGCGCCAGGCGCCGGTGGGCATTCGCATCACGCACCGCGCCTTCGGGCGCGACTGGCGCTACCCCATCACGTCGAAATTCCGTGCTTAAATTCCTGCCAATCATCGTCCTGGAGCCTGCGCCATGAAACAGATCACTGCGATCGTCAAGCCGTTCAAGCTCGAGGAAGTGCGCGAGGCCTTGGCCGATGTGGGCGTATCGGGCCTGACGGTCACCGAGGTCAAGGGCTTTGGCCGCCAGAAGGGTCACACCGAGTTGTACCGAGGCGCGGAGTACGTGGTCGATTTCCTGCCCAAGGTGAAGATCGAGGTGGTGGTCAAGGATGTTGACGTCGAGCGCTGCATCGAGGCCATCGTCAAGGCCGCCAAGACCGGCAAGATCGGCGACGGCAAGATCTTTGTCATGCCGGTCGAGCAAGTGGTGCGCATTCGCACCGGCGAAACGGACGAAGCGGCCGTTTGATCGCTCGAGACGAAGCGGCGGGCTAGATCTTCGAGTAGTCGTCGCGGGCGGTGGCCTGGCTAGCGGCTTGGGTGAGGCGGGCCAACAAGCGCGTCGGGTCATCGTCGACCAGCAGCGCGTGGTACTGCGGCGCCGAGACAAAGCCGCGCTCATGGCTGACGCGCATGAAGGCCAGCAAGGCGTCGTAGTAGCCTGCGACGTTCAGCAGGGCGACCGGCTTGTCGTGGTAGCCCAGTTGCTGCCAGGACCACACCTCGTAAATCTCTTCCAGCGTTCCGATGCCGCCGGGCAGGGCGACGAAAGCGTCGGCCCGCTCGGCCATCAACTGCTTGCGCTCGTGCATGGTTTGCACCACGTGCAGCTCTGTCAAGCCGACATGACCGACTTCACGGTCCATCAGCGCTTGCGGGATCACGCCGATCACCGGCCCACCGGCGGCCAGCGCTGCATCGGCGACGGCCCCCATCAAGCCGACGCGCCCGCCACCGTACACCACGCTACCGCCGCTTTGGGCAATCAGGCGCCCGAGTTCGCGCGCGACATCGGTGTAGGCCGGCAAGTCACCGAAACGGGATCCGCAATACACCGCCACCGACAAGGCCATGCCTCAACTCCCGAGAAAGCGATGGGCCAGCGCGGCGGCCCAGATGCCGGCGCACAGCAGCAGCGACAGCATGACCGCGGCGCTGCCGAAGTCCTTGGCATGCTTGGACAGTTCGTGCCAGTCGTAGGAGACGCGGTCGACCACGGCTTCAATGCCCGAATTGAGCAATTCGACAATCAGCACCAGCAGCACCGATCCGGCCAGCAGCGCAACTTGCTCCCAGCTGCGACCCAGCCAGACCGACGCCGGCAGCAGCACGGCCGCCAGCCACACCTCTTGCCGAAAAGCGCTCTCACCCACAAAGGCTTGGCGCAGTCCGCTGACCGAATTGACGGCGGCGTGAACGATGCGATCGACGCCGGTGCGGCCCTTGTACTGATTGCTCATCTGGAAAGACCTCGACGCGGCGCTGGCCCTTGGGTGCCCTGGGGCACGCAGGCACCCCTATGCGGCGGATTGTGCCTGCGGCTTCTTGGGTCGCGCGGGAATGAGACGGGTGCCGCACAGCGCGTCGTGCCAGAACTGGCGCTGCGGGTGCCAGCGCGCAAGCAGGGCATAGGCCAGCACGCCAACGCCGAGCAGAACGAAAATCTCCGTCGCACTGTGTAGGCCTGCGAGCCATGCGCTGGCGAGCGCCGGCATGAACCAGATCCAACTCGCGAGGTAGCGCAGTGCGGCGCGCCCCTGGGTCACCGGCTGGCCTCGGTGGTCGACGAGGCGTACATGCCAGGCTCGCATGGCGACGGTCTGGCCGCCGTGGCTCCAGAACCAAACGAAGTAGATCGCAAGGATCACGAAGAGGAAGGCTTGCAAGCCGCCCTGGCCCTTCAGCGCGTGGTGCTGCTGGGTCAGCGACGAGTAAAGGTAGCCGGCCATCACCAGCACACCGAAGAGCAACACGCCTTCATAGACGAAGGCTGCCATGCGGCGGGTCAGGCCGGGCGCTTCAAGCGGCACGGCAGGCTGCGCGGGCGCAGCGCTCATTGCACTTTGCGTTTGGGCTCGTCGTCGCTGTCGGGCGCGCGCGCGGCCGCGGCGCCTTGCGCTCCGCGCTTGGGCAAGAGCGTCTTGCTGTCGACAAAGCCTGGCGTCGCAGCGACCTTTGGCAATCCGGCCTGTTGATGCAAGGGAGGAGTCGCAGGCTTGGACACCAGGTTGGTCGTCGCGCCTGCGCCGCGTTGGATGACCGTCGGGCCGACGGGCTGGGGTACCGCGGCCGCCGGTGCTCGAATCACGCTCGACTTCGAGTTTGCATTCGCGTTCGCATTCGCCGCAGCGGCAGCACTTCTTGGATCAGGAGCCGTGGCAGGCCGGGCGCGATCAGACTGCTCAGCCAAGGCGCGACGCTGGTCGGCGGGCAGGGCGCGGTAGGTCTCCCACTGCTGCTGGCGTTCTTGCGGGCTGAGCTGGCGTGCTTCCTGAAAATTCAGGCGCGCCGAGGCCCGCTCTTGCGGTGACAGCCGGGACCAATCTGACAGACGTTGCTGGACGCGGTTGCGGTCCTCGACCGGCATGGCGGGAAAGCGGTTGGCGACTTCAGCCCACTTCTGCTGCTGGCCGGGGCTGATGGCTTTCCAGTCCCGCTCCAGGGGCGCCAAAACGCCACGCTGCGCCGGGCTCAGATTGTTCCAGGCGATCGGCCCCGTGGCCTGCAAGCCTTGTGCAAACGCAGCACTTGCGACCACCAAGCCAAGGCCAAGCAACGCGCCACGAAGTAGGCGCGTCCAGGGCTTGTTCGGGGTCAGCAGGCCAGAAGTCACGGACGTGCGGTCTTCAGGAACTCGACAAAACCGCGGTCGCGATAAGCCTCTGGCGGCAAGTCATCGACCAGGATGGCCGCATCCATGTCCACCGCTGCATCGATTTGCGAGCGCGTGTAGTGGTTGTCGATCAGCACCAGGCCGGCCAGCAGCACCGCCAACGGAACCAGAGAGCCCAGGCGCAGCCACCAGGGTGTCGCGTCGGCACCGGGGCCACCGCCAAGCACGGCGGCGCCGCCGGCTGCGCCAAGGATGGACGGCGCAGTGACCCGCTGCACCTTGCGCGCCGCGGCCATGGCCTGTTCGCGCGCAAAACTCAGCCGCGCATCAATGTCGGGCGTGGCGGCCTCAAGTTGGTGCTCGGTCAGGGCTGCCACCAGACGCATGGCCAGGCGGTTTTGCGCCGCTTCGCGGCTGTCCAGATTGAAAACGGTGGATGACGGTGTTTGGTTCATAGCGTGACTCCCTTGGCGCGCAGAGCCTTTGCCAGAGCGTGTACTGCCCGGGAACAGTGCGTTTTTACACTGCCTTCCGAGCACCCCATGACCGACGCGGTTTCTGCAACATCCAGTTCCTCCCAGTAACGAAGCAAGAACGCTTCCCGTTGACGCGCGGGCAACTCACCGATGTGGCCCTCGATGAGTTTGAGCGTCTGCATCCGGCTGACGGAGTCCGCCGCGTTCTCGGTGCTGGTCTGGCCGGCTGACGTGTCGAGCAGCTCGAGCAAATCAAAGTCACCGCCGTCATCATCAGCGCCTTCGAAGTCGCCCAGGTTGACAAACAGGGCGTTGCGCACTTTCTGGCGCCGAAACCAGTCCATCGTTGCGTTGGACAGAATGCGCTGGAATATCAGTGGCAATTCAGCCGGCGGTCGATCGACGTACTTCTCAGCCAGCCGAATCATGGCGTCCTGCACGATGTCCAGCGCAGCGTCGTCATTGCGCACTGTGTAAGCAGTGCGCTTGAAGGCGCGCTTCTCGACGCTCTTGAGGAAGTCTGAGAGTTCTTTGTCGGTGGCCAAGGCGGGCGTGGGCGCGGGGTGCGAGGCCCCCGGCATGGGAGCGCGCCGGATTATGTCATCGGGCCGCAGGGGTCTTTGCAGCAGCCCGGGCGGCCTGCAGACGATGCCATAATGCTGCCCCGCACAACGTTTTGGTCTCAGTTGGCCGGCCCGACCCGGGCGCCCAAGTTCTGACTGCGCAGGTTCCGCATCCGCCTCACAAGGGCGCGAGAAGGGGCACCGATGGATTTTCGTTAGAGAAATTCACAAAGGTTCGAAATGGACATGTCTGCCGCAGAAGTCGCGCGTGCCGCGTTGGCACAGCCTTCTTCTTCCCCCCCTGCGCACCGCGAGCCCAATGGCTCCGAGATCCTCGTTCGCTGCTTGCAAGCCGAGGGCGTCGAGTTCCTCTGGGGCTACCCCGGCGGCGCCGTGCTCTACATCTACGATGCGCTCTACAAGCAGGAGTCGATCCAGCATGTGCTGGTGCGCCACGAGCAGGCTGCAGTGCATGCTGCCGATGGCTATGCGCGCGCGACCGGCCAGGTGGGTGTTGCCCTTGTTACCTCCGGGCCGGGCGTCACGAATGCAGTGACCGGGATCGCCACCGCCTACATGGACTCGATCCCGATGGTCATCATCACGGGACAGGTGCCGACGCCGGCGATCGGTCTGGATGCCTTCCAGGAGTGCGACACGGTGGGCATCACGCGTCCGATCGTGAAGCACAACTTCCTGGTCAAGGACGTGCGTGACCTGGCGTTGAC
>JANNGJ010000310.1:0-14098 GCA_031403815.1 Burkholderiales bacterium
GTCTCCCCGCCGGCTGCCAAAGCGGATGGCAGCGGCTTTGGCCCGGGAAAAACCAGGTAGTCACAATTAACGCTGATACTGGTGCTGCGGACGAAAAAATTTACCGGGTAGGGGGAGCTGACGGCAATGTGGTCAATTGAGCCGCGCCCCCTGCTGGTGAAGGTGACCGGCACCCTGATAGTGGCACTCTTGCCGCGGCGCAGAAATGGCAGCACGGCGCTGGCACTGCGCAGATGGAATTTCAGCAGGTAATGGGAGAGAGTGCGGCTGCGGGGCGAGATCTGCAGGGTTGCCAGTGCCGGAATGTCCGGGTAGAGTTCATCCGGCAGGAGCAGGATGGCATCAAGCCGCTGCAGATTGCGCAGACCGAAAAAACCGCTTACCGCCATGAAACCGAGCATGGCCGAGACGATCAGGAAGAGGAGGTTGTTGCCGGTATTTACTGCCGCCAGGCCGAGCAGGATGGTGATGGCGATATAGAGACCCCCGGCCTTGTTGATGACTATGACAGGGGGATCGGGATGCTGCTGAGCAGTTCGTTTAATAGCGACTCCTTGTCAATGGTGTCGTGGCCGGCGCGCATGATCATGCGGTGGGCACCGACCGGCGCGGTCATCGCCTTGATATCTTCAGGCAGGACATGATCCCTCCCATCAAGGAAGGCATTGGCTTTAGCTGCCTGGGCAAGATTTATGGCGCCGCGGGTCGAAATGCCGGTATGGATCAGGGGGTGGCTTCGGGTCGCGGCAACTATGCTGTAGATGTAATCAGCGAGCTTTGCCGACAAAAAGGTAGCGGTGGCAACCGATCTGATGCCGGCGGTGATATCCTCCGGCGTGACCATCGCTTCGATGCTGCGGATATCCTGGCGGACCGTGCCGTAACGGATGATCGCTTTTTCGATCTCTTCATCCGGATAGCCCATGCCGGTTCTGATGAGGAAACGATCCATCTGGGATTCCGGCAGCGGGTAGGTGCCGACCTGTTCGGTCGGGTTCTGGGTGGCAATTACCAGAAAAGGGTCGGGGAGTTGATAGGTAACGCCGTCAGTCGTTACCCGCCGTTCTTCCATCGCCTCCAGCAGGGCGCTCTGGGTTTTCGGCATGGCCCGGTTGATTTCGTCGACCAGCAGGATATTGTTGAAGACCGGTCCCTTGACAAAGCGGAAGCTGTTTTCCTGTCGGTCGAAGATGGTCAGGCCGGTGATGTCGGACGGCAGGAGGTCGCTGGTGCACTGCACCCGGCCGAAGGAGAGTCCGAGTGAGTTTGCCAGGGCAATTGCCAAAGTGGTCTTGCCGAGCCCCGGAATATCCTCGATGAGGATATGGCCGCCGGTCAGCAGGGCTGTCAGCGCCAGTCTGAGCGCGTCGGCGTCGACGGCTTGCATCAGCGCCGCCGTGATCGCGCTGGCCACCGCAATGACCGCCCAGAAGACCAGGAAAGCCAGGCTGTAAACCGCCTGGCGCGACAGCTCGACCACGGCACCGCCCGGCCAGTGCAGCTCACTCGGATCGACCAGCGCGAAGATACCGATCTCGAGCACGCCGGCCATCAGGAAGGCCGGCCAGAGCACCTGCAGCGCAGCGCGGGTCATGCCTTCAGCGCGGCGTGGCTGCATGGTTGCGCCCCTGCACCGCGGGCAACTGCGCGGGCTGGACAGCTTCGCGCTGCAGCACCGGGTCGGGGTGCGTCAGGGCGATGACGAGGGTGGCCACACTGGCCACGACCACCACCGCCGGGCCGCTGAGCACCAGCCAGACCATGCCGTGGCGCCACCAGGGCGAGACCGGCCCGGTGGGGGCGGGTGGCGTTGACGACGGATGCGGGTTGGACAGCATGGCGTGGGGCTCCAGGTCAGCGGGGAACAACAAAGGTCGAGCGCTCGGTGCGCCGCCACAGCGTGGCGTCATCCGGGCTGGGCAGGCGCTCGATGGTGAACTCGATTGGGTGGGCGCCGCTGCCAGCCTGCAGGGCCTGCTGCGGCGGCAACTGCACAGCCACCGGCACCCAGCGTGACTCGGCCGGGCCGACTGTCACAGCGTCGGCCCCGAGGGCCTGGACGCCAGCCAGCCCGCCGACAGCGATGTGAAAGCGCTGGCTCGATTCGCTCGAGTTCATGAGCTGCAGGCGGTACACGTTCTCGATGTGGCCGTCGTCCACCACGCGCGCCAGCGTGCCGCGGTCGCGCACCACATCGACCCGGAACGGCGTGCGCCACCACAGGCTGGCGCCGAGTGCGCCGCAAATCAGCAGCAGCACGGCGCTGTAGATCAGCACGCGCGGTCGGGCCACGCGGCGCCAGCGCTGCCACCGGCTCAGGTGCTGGGCCAGGCCGTTCTGGGTGTCGTAGCGGATCAGCCCGCGCGGGTACTGCATCTTGTCCATCACGCCGTTGCACACGTCGATGCAGGCCGCACAGCCGATGCATTCGTACTGCAGGCCTTGGCGGATGTCGATGCCGGTCGGGCAGACCTGGACGCACAAGTCGCAGTCGATGCAATCGCCCAGGTCGGCGGGCTTGGCCTGGCCGCTGCGGCCGCGGCGCGCGTTCTGGCCGCGCAACTCGC
Source organism: Burkholderiales bacterium (assembly GCA_031403815.1). Classification (GTDB taxonomy): domain Bacteria; phylum Pseudomonadota; class Gammaproteobacteria; order Burkholderiales; family Burkholderiaceae_C; genus CADEEN01. Next base: position 2,568 of record JANNGJ010000310.1, read on the forward strand.
CGCGTTCGGCGTCGTAGCTGACGATCAGCGTGTCCTTGTCGAACATCGCGCTCTGGAAGCGCGCGTAGGGGCACATGTACTTGCACACCTGCTCGCGCAGGAAGCCAGCGTTGCCGTAGGTGGCCAGGCCATAGAACAGGACCCAGAACCACTCCCAGGGTCCGAAGGTCAGGGTGAAGGCCTCGGCCCACAGGGTCTTGATCGGCGTGAAGTAGCCAACGAAGCTGAAGCCTGTCCACAGCGCCAAGGACAACCACAGCGCATGCTTGCCGCCACGGCGCCAGGCCTTCTGCACGCCCCAAGGCGCGGCATCGAGGCGGATGCGGGCCATGCGGTCGCCTTCCAGGCGGCGCTCGATCCACATGAACATCTCGGTGTAAACCGTCTGCGGGCAGGCGTAGCCGCACCAGATACGACCGGCCACGGCCGTGACGAGAAACAAGCCGTAGGCGCAGACGATCAGCAGGCCGGTGAGGTAGATGAAGTCCTGCGGATAAAGCACCAAGCCGCCAAGGTAGAAGCGGCGCGAGGCCAGGTCGAAGAGCACGGCCTGGCGGCCGTTCCACTGCACCCACGGCAGGCCGTAGAAGACCAGTTGCGTCAACCACACCAGAGCCCAGCGCCAGTTCACGAACCAGCCACTGACGCTGCGGGCGTGGATCGTCGCCTGCTTCTGGTAAAGCCAGATGACCTCGCTGCCCGGCGCGGCAGCTGGGGGCGGTGCGCTCACGGCGCGGCCGCCACCACCTTGATGGCCTGCGACAGCTTCCAGACATAGGCCGCGAGCACGCGAATCTGCTCGGCCGACAAGCGCTCGGCCTGCGCCGGCATGGCGTTGTTCTTGCCCTCGGTGATCATGGCCACCACCGCCGTCTCGCCCCCGCCGTGCAGCCAGACCTTGTCGGTCAGGTTGGGCGCGCCCAGGGCCGCGTTGCCTTTGCCGTCGGCGCCGTGGCAGGCGGCGCAGACCGTGAACTTGCTGCGGCCCAGCTCAGCCGCCAGGTTGATGTGGGCACTGCCCGACAGGCTGAGCACATAGTTCGCCAGGTTGCGCACGTCCTCGCTGCTGCCCACTGCCGCCGCCATCGGCGGCATGACGCCGTTGCGGCCCTGCGTGATGCTGAGCTGGATGGCGTCGAAGGAGCCGCCCCACAGCCAGTCGTTGTCGGCCAGGTTGGGGAAGCCCTTGCTGCCGCGCGCATCAGAGCCGTGGCAGGCCGCGCAGTTGTTGATGAAGAGGCGCTCGCCGATGCCCATGGCCTGGCTGTCCTGCGCCAACTCGGTTTCCTTCATGGCGGCGAAGCGGGCGTAGAGCGGGGCCATGGCGCTTGCCGCCTTGGCCTGCTCGTTGCTGTACTGGCCGCTGCTGCTCCAGTTGAGCTGGCCTTTGAAGGCGCCCAGCCCCGGGTAGAGCGCCAGGTAGGCAAAGGCGAAAACGACGGTGAGCACGAACAGCCACATCCACCAACGCGGCAAGGGGTTGTTCAGCTCGCGCAGGTCTTCGTCCCAGACATGGCCGGTGGTGTTGTCGTCGACCGCACCACTCGGCACGTTGCGGCGCGCGGCGACGACCAGCAGGACCAGGCAGGCGATCAGGCTGACGACCGTGGCGACGGCCACGAACACCGCCCAGCCGCTCGAGACGAAGTCGCTCATCGCGTGCCCTCCTCTTCACCCACGAAGGGCAGCTGGGCGGCGGCCTCGAACTCGCCGCGGCGGCGCCGGCTATAGACCGAGGCCACCAGCAGCAGGAACAGCAGCAGCCCGATCACGGTGACGGTGACGGCGCTGCGCAGATCATTGACATCCATGATGAGTCCTCACTTGACGGTGGTGCCGAGCACTTGCAGGTAAGCCACCAGCGCGTCGAGCTCGCTCTGGCCCTTGACGGTGTCGGCGGCGCCGGCGACTTCCGCGTCGCTGTAGGGCACGCCCAGGCGACGCAGCGCCGTCAGCTTGGGCGCCATGTCAGCCGGGTCCACCGCGGTGCGCGCCAGCCACGGGTAGGCCGGCATGTTCGATTCAGGCACCAGGTCGCGCGGGTTGTTCAGGTGCACGCGCTGCCACTCGTCGCTGTACTTGCCGCCCACGCGGTGCAGGTCGGGACCGGTGCGCTTGCTGCCCCACTGGAAGGGCCGGTCATAGACGAACTCGCCGGCTTGCGAATAGGGGCCGTAGCGCAGGGTCTCGGAGCGGAAGGGCCGAATCATCTGCGAGTGGCAGTTGTAGCAACCCTCGCGGACGTAGATGTCGCGGCCGGCCAGTTGCAGCGCGGTGTAGGGCTTGAGACCAGGTGCCGCCTGCGTCGTCGAGCGCTGAAAGTACAGCGGCACGATCTCGACCAGGCCGCCGATGGCGATCGTGATCAGGATCAGGACGATCATCAGGAAGTTGTTGGTCTCGATCTTGGCGTGACCAGTCGGGCGGGTGTTGTCAGACATGGGGGTTTGCCTTGTTGTTCAAGCGTGGGCGGCGCGCAGCGGCGGGATCGCCACCGCCCGCGGCTGGCCAACACGCACCGTCATCACCACGTTCCAGGCCATCACCAGCATGCCGCTCAGGTAGAGCACGCCGCCGAGCAGGCGCACGACATAAAACGGGTAGGTGGCCTTGACGCTTTCGACGAAGCTGTAGACCAGCGTGCCATCGGGGTTGACGGCGCGCCACATCAGGCCCTGCATCACGCCGGCGATCCACATCGCGGCGATGTAGAGCACGATGCCGATGGTGGCGATCCAGAAATGCAGCTCGATCGCGCGCTTGCTGAACATCTCGGTGCGGCCATACATGCGCGGGAGCAGGTGGTAGAGGCAGCCCATGCTGATCAGGCCGACCCAACCGAGCGCGCCGCTGTGCACATGGCCCACCGTCCAGTCGGTGTAGTGCGAGAGCGCGTTGACGGTCTTGATCGACATCATCGGCCCCTCGAAAGTGCTCATGCCGTAGAACGACAAGGAGACGATGAGGAACTTGAGGATCGGGTCGTCGCGCAGCTTGTGCCAGGCACCCGACAGGGTCATGACGCCATTGATCATGCCGCCCCAACTCGGCGCCAGCAGCACCAGCGAGAAGACCATGCCGACCGACTGCGCCCAGTCGGGCAGCGCGGTGTAGTGCAGGTGGTGCGGCCCGGCCCACATGTAGGTGAAGATGAGGGCCCAGAAGTGCACGATCGACAGCCGGTAGGAATACACCGGGCGCTCGGCCTGCTTGGGAATGTAGTAGTACATCATTCCGAGAAAACCGGCCGTGAGAAAGAAGCCGACCGCGTTGTGGCCGTACCACCACTGCACCATCGCATCCTGCACGCCGGCATAGGCCGAGTAACTCTTGGTCAGGCTCACCGGCATCACCGCAGCGTTGACGATGTGCAGCAGCGCCACGGCCAATATGAAGGCACCGAAGAACCAGTTGGCGACGTAGATGTGGCGCACCTTGCGCATGCCAATGGTGCCGAAGAAGACCACCGCATAGGCAACCCAGACGACGGCGATCAACAGGTCGATCGGCCACTCGAGTTCGGCGTACTCCTTGCCCTGGGTGAAGCCCAGTGGAAGCGTCACCGCCGCCAGCACGATCACCAACTGCCAGCCCCAGAAGGTCAGCTTGGCCAGAGCGGGCGCGAACAGGCGCGTCTGGCAGGTACGCTGCACCACGTGGTAGGACGTGGCAAACAGCGCGCAGCCGCCGAAGGCGAAGATCACCGCGTTGGTGTGCAACGGCCGCAGGCGGCCGTAGCTCAGCCAGGGGATGCCGAAGTTGAGTTCGGGCCAAGCCAGTTGCGCGGCGATGATGACGCCGACCAACATGCCCACCACCCCCCACAGCACGGAGGCCAGTGCGAACCAGCGCACGGGGTCGTCGGTGTAGGCCGGCTCGTTGCCTGAGGCGCTGCTTGCTGCCATCGATCCACTCCTTGTTCTGCTACTGCGGTGATTGTTTCGGGATGACTGCCGCCTGGGCTTGACGCGCATCAAGCGCGGGCTCGAGGATGCGTTCGCCCTCGCGCTCCAGGTCGTCGAACTGGCCACCGCGCAGGGCCCAGGCAAACACCGCCAGGATCGCCAGCACCAACAGGGCCGAGAACGGAATCAGCAGGAAAAGGATGTCCATGCCTTGAGCTCAGCAATGCCAGGGGCGGCTATCGCGCCAAGCGCAGCGCGTTGCCGACCACGACCAGCGAGCTCGCGGCCATGCCCAGGCCGGCCAGCCAGGGCGGCAAGGCGCCCACCAGCGCAAGGGGGATGCAAGCGGTGTTGTAGAACCCAGCCCAAACCACGTTCTGGCGGATCACGCGGCGCGTACGGCGCGCCAGCGCGAAGGCCTCGGCAACATCGCTCAGGCGCATCGACAGCAACACGGCGTCGGCACTTCGACGCGCCAGGTCGGCGCCCTCGCCCATGGCCAGGGCCACGTCGGCCTGGGCCAGGACCGGTGCGTCGTTCAACCCATCACCGAGCATGGCCACGGTGCGTCCGCTGGCCTGCTCGGCGCGCAGCGCGGCCAGCTTGTGTTGCGGCGTTGCGCCCCCCAGTGCTGAGGACAGGCCGAGCGCGGCTGCCAGGTGTTGCACACGCGCGTCGCGGTCGCCGGAGAGCAGACGCACTTCGATGCCCTGGCGCTGCAAGTCGGCCACGGCCGCGGCGGCGTCCGGACGCAGGGCCTCGGCGAAATCGAAACGCAACTGTGCTTGGCCAGCGGTGCCGAACCAGAGCTGCAGCGTGTCGTCTGCGCCGCCCGCAGCGCCCACAAAGGCGGCCGAACCGAGGCGCCAGGCGCGGCCGTCGGAGTCGCGCGCAGCCAGGCCGGCCCCAGGCACTTCCTCAACCTCGCGCCAGCCCGCCTCCCCTGCGCGCTGCGCTGGCGCAGCGTGGGCCAAAGCGCGCGCCAGCGGGTGGCTCGACCAAGTTGCCAGCGTGGCGGCCGCGCGCGTCAGCGCAGCGACGTCGGCGCGCTCGGGTCCGCCCACCCACGCGGCGCCGCGCCAGACTGGCTGCGCGCTGGTCAGCGTGCCGGTCTTGTCGATGAACAGGGTCTGCACCCGGGCCATCGCATCGAGTGCGTCGGCGCGGCGCAAGAGCAGGCCATTGCGCGCCAGTCGGCCGCTGGCGGCGAGCAGGGCCGAGGGCGCCGCCAGCGACAGCGCACATGGGCAGGTGACGATGAGCACCGACACGGCCACCCACAACGCGCGCGACGGGTCGATCACGCTCCACACCGCGGCGGCCCCGGCGGCGAGCAGCAGCACGCCGATCAGGAAGGGTGTGGCCCAGCGGTCGCTGCTGCCGGTTGCCGACGGGCGCAGCAGGGTGGCTTCGCGCATCAGCGCGACGATGGCGGCCTGGCGCGTGGCCGCACCACTGCGCGTCACGCACATGTCCACCGGCGCTCCCAGGTTCAGACTGCCGGCCAGCACCTCGTCACCGGCGGCCTTGCGCAGCGGGTGCGACTCGCCCGACAACAGCGCCTCATTCACCGTGGTCACGCCACGCAGTAGGGTGCCGTCGGCCGGAAAGGCGGCGCCCAGTGCGACACGAACCGCGTCGCCGCAGGCCAGGCGATGCGCCAGCACCTGCTCGACCCGGCCATCGCTGAGCACGCGCGTTGCGCGCTCGGGCAGGCTGGCCGTGCCCGCCTCCAGGGCCTCGGCGGCGTGGCTGCGCGCGCGACCATCGAACCAGCGCGCGCCAAGCAAGAAAGCCACGAACATCGTCAAGGAATCGAAATAGACCTCGTGGCCGAACGGCCCACCGGGGTCGAAGGCGGCGCCACTGCTGGCCACGAACATGACGCCGATGCCCAGGGCCACCGGCAGGTCCATCCCGATGCGCCGCTGGCGCAAAGCGCGCCAGGCGCCGCTGAAGAAGGGTGCCGCAGAGAACAGCAGCACCGGCAGGGTCAGCAGCCAACTGGCCCATTGCAGCAAGCGCTGCAGGTCGGGCGCGATGTCGCCCGGCTCGGCCAGGTAGATCGGCGCGGCAAACATCATCACCTGCATGGCGCAGAAGGCCGCCACGAACCAGCGCCACAGGGCCAGGCGCTGCTCGCGCTGGCGCAGGGCGCGGGCGTCGAGCGCCAGGTCGGGGGCAGCGTCGTAGCCCGCCGCACGGATGGCGGCAATCAGGCTCGACGCACGCAAGCGCTGTGGGTCCCACTGCACCTGGGCCAGGTTGGCCGCCGCGTGCACGCGGGCACCACGCACGCCGGGCACGGCCAGCAAGGCGGCTTCGATCAGGCCGGCGCAACTGGCGCAGTGCAGGCCGGCCAGACGCAGCGACGAATCGGCCTGGCCGTCCGCGCGCCAGCGCGTGAAGCCGGACAAGGTCTCGGGATCATCGACAGCCTGCGGGTCGGCGCAAACAGCAGCAGCGGCGTTCATCGGTGTCGGCAGGCTTGAAGCACTGCCCATAATCTAGGCACCCTGCCCACCCCGGACCATGACAAATATCAAGCCACGCTCATTGCTCGCCGCGCTGCTTTTCTCCCTGCTGAGCCTGGGCGCTGCAGCGGCGACGGCGCAGGGCGTGCCCCAGGATCTGCCCGCCATCACCCTGCAGGCCGGCATGCACAACATCCGCGCGGCCGTGGCGCAAACGCCCGATCAGCGCCAGACCGGCCTGATGTTCCGGCGCGAGATGGCGCAGCACGAAGGCATGCTGTTCATCTTCGAGCAGGCCTCGCGCCAATGCTTCTGGATGAAGGACACGCCGCTGCCGCTCTCGATCGCCTTCCTGGCCGACGACGGCAGCGTGGTCAACATCGCCGACATGAAGCCGCTGGCGCTGGACAGCCACTGCTCGACCCAGCCGGTGCGCTTCGTGCTCGAGATGAACCAGGGCTGGTTTGCCAAGCGCGGCATCCAGCCCGGCTTCAAGATCACCGGCCGGCCCTTCACCGCGGCGCGCTGATTCGCCCCGATGACCCCGGTGCTGGCGGGCACGGTGACTTCGCTATAGTCGTCGCGTCGACAAACCAAACACCGAGGAGATAACCAGCATGGGCGCCATTCTTCAATCCCTGGGCCGCACCGTCGCCGCCAGCGTCGTGCTGGTGATCCTGCTGGCCGTACTGGTCGGCAATGTGCCGATGGGCCACGCCTGGGGCGCCTTCGTGATGCGCTGGCTGCACGTGGTGGCCGGCATCATGTGGATCGGCCTGCTGTGGTACTTCAACTTTGTGCAGATCCCGTCGATGCCGAAGATTCCCGACGAGCACAAGCCGGCCATCGGCAAGGTGATCGCCCCCGAGGCCCTGTTCTGGTTTCGCTGGGCCGCGCTGGCCACCGTGGTCACCGGCGTGCTGGTGGCGTGGATGAACGGCTACCTCGTCACCGCGTTGGGCCTGCAGCGGCCCTTCCTGGCCATCGGCATCGGCATGTGGCTGGCCCTGATCATGGCCTTCAATGTCTGGTTCATCATCTGGCCGAACCAGAAGAAGGCCTTGGGCATCGTGACCGTGCCAGCGGAGGAAAAAGCCAAGGCGGCGCGCCTGGCGATGTTGATCTCGCGCACCAACACCATGCTCTCGCTGCCGATGCTGTACTGCATGGTGGCGCAACAAAACGGCGGGCTGTAAGCGCGCGTCGAGCCGGGCCAAGCCGGGTCTTTGGACCCGGCTTTTCTATTGGCGCAAATGCACCGCGGCCAGCTCGACGTCGGCGCTGCCGCGCGCCATCGTCAGGCGCAAGGCCTGGCCCGGCGCGAGTTGCTGCGGATCGGTGAGCAGCGCACCGGCGGGCGTCTGCAGCACGCTGTAGCCGCGCTCGACCACGCGCTGCGGATCCAGCGCCCGCAGCCGCGCCCCCAGCATCGCCAGGCGATGGCCCTGCGCCGCTACGCAGTCGCGCACAGCCTGAGCCAAGCGGCCGCCTCGCACCTGCAAGGCCAGGCCGTGGGCATGACGCATGCGCACCGCCGTCGCAGCCAGCCGACTGGCCAGTTGATCGAGCCGGCGTGTCTGCGCTGCCACGCGACTGGTGGGCTGGCCCAGGCGCGGCACCAAGCGGTCGAGGCCCTGGCCTCGGGCCTGCAAGATACGCTCGACCGCCCGCGACAGCGAGCGTGCCTGCGACCGCAAGTCCAACAAAAGCTCGGCCGCGGCGGGCGCGGCCAGTTCGGCCGCAGCCGTTGGCGTGGGGGCGCGCAGGTCGGCGGCAAAGTCGGCCAGTGTGACGTCGGTTTCGTGGCCGACGCCGCAGACCAGCGGGATCGGCGAAGCGGCCACCGCCCGCACCACACGCTCATCGTTGAAGGCCCACAAGTCTTCGAGCGAACCGCCGCCGCGGGCCAGGATCAGCACCTCAGTCTCGCGCCGCTGGGCTGCCTGCGCCAAGGCCTGCACCAAGGCCGCTGGCGCGTCACTGCCCTGCACCAGGCTCGGATAGACGATGACCGCCACCTGCGGCGCGCGCCGGGCCAAGGCCACCAGCACGTCCTGCAGGGCCGCCGCACCCAGCGAGCTGACCACGCCGATGCGCTGCGGGTAGCGCGGCAGGCTGCGCTTGCGCGCCGGGTCGAACAGGCCTTCGGCTTCGAGCTTGGCCTTGAGGGCGAGGAATTGCTCGTAGAGCGAGCCAGCGCCAAGCGGGCGCATGGCCTCGGCCACGAACTGCAACTCACCACGCGGCTCATACACGGCCACGCGCCCGCGCAACTCGACCTGCAGCCCGTCGCGTGGGGCGAAATCGAGCAGGCCGGCAGCGCGCCGGAACATGGCGCAGCGCAGCGAGGCTTGGGCGCCCTCGGCGTCTTTCAGGGTGAAGTAGCAGTGCCCACTGGCTGCGCGCGAGAAGCCCGACAGCTCGCCGCGCACAGTGCAGGCAGCGAAGCGCGTGGCCAGGGCATCGGCCACCGCCAGCACCAGCGCGCCGACGCTCCAGACGCGTGACAGCGGGGCGCCGACGCTTGGCTCAACCACCGGCAAACCCAGGATTGGCGCGGCCCGAGAACTCCACAGCGGCGCCAATGGTGGCTTGGCGTAGGGCAGTGGGCGTTAAAACCCTGTTGTCGCTACGCAAGTGCTTGATATACAAAGGATTTTTCCTGCTGAAAGTTTGAGCAATCTGTCGCTGGGCCAGCATGCATGCGCCTTTGCGCGCCCGCAGCGGGAGTTACGCACAATGTTGTCCACAGCAGCGGTGGATGACCGGGGCCGATTCGGCGCTGCCGGCGTGGCCACCATCACACATGGCCGAACTGACCTGCCACCGCGCCAGCATTTCGAGCCTGCCACGGCCCCATAATCGCGCGGCCTCGTGATCAGACGCGCCCACCCGGGACAGGTCTAGAGCGAGGCGCTTTGTGGCTGCCGGGGATCCCTTGTTTTCGATCATACAAGCCGCTGGTTGGCCAATCTGGCCCTTGATCCTGTGCTCCATCGTGGCCCTGGCCCTGGTCATCGAACGTCTGGTCAGTTTGCGCAGCGCCAAGGTTGCGCCCGACAAGCTGCTCGACGAAGTGATCTCGATCACCCGCACCAGCCTGCCGTCTTCCGACGTGGTGAACAAGCTGGCAGCAAGCTCGGCCCTGGGCCAGGTGTTGGCCGCCGGCGTGCGCAGCGTGGTGGCCGAGCCGCGCCTGAGCGAGCGGGCGCTGCGGGCGGTGTTTGAGAACGCCGGCCGTGTGTCGGTGCACCGACTGGAGCGCTACCTCAACACCCTGGGCACGATTGCGACTGCGGCGCCGCTGCTGGGCTTGTTCGGCACCGTCGTCGGCATGATCGAGATCTTCGGCTCGCAGGCACCCACGGGCGGCAGCAACCCGGCGCAGTTGGCGCATGGCATCTCGATTGCGCTCTACAACACGGCCTTCGGCCTGATGATCGCCATCCCGGCGCTGATGTTCTACCGCTACTACCGCGGCCGCGTCGATGGCTTCACGGTCGACATGGAGCAGGCGGCCGAGCGCCTGGTGCCGCACCTGATGCGCTTCGCGGTGAAATCCAGCGCATGAATTTTCGCAAGTCGCGCAACGAAGAGCCGGAGATCAACCTGATCCCCTTCATCGACGTCTTGCTGGTGGTGCTGATCTTCCTGATGATGTCGACGACCTACTCCAAGTTCACCGAACTGCAAGTGAACTTGCCGACGGCAGAGGCCGACAAACCACGCGACCGGCCAGCCGAGATCATCGTCTCGATTTCCGGCGACGGCCGCTACGCCATCAACAGCAAGGCGCTCGACGGCCGCAGCGTCGAGCTGCTGAGCGCCGAAATGGGCGCGGTCGCAGGCACCCTGAAGGACCCGGTGGTGATCGTGTCGGCAGATGCGACAGTGGCGCACCAGTCGGTGATCAATGTGTTGGATGCGGCGCGGCGCGCTGGCTTGGCGCGTCTGACCTTTGCGGCCCAGACCGGCGGCGCCAGCAGCGATGGCGCGGTGCCGCGCTGACGCCAGCCTGGACCAAACCCTTGCCATGACGCGCCCCGGGCCGGCACTGCACGGTGGCCTGACAACGCGCCTGAGCGCGGCGCTGCAGCGCCAGTGGTGGATCAACCCGCCGACGTTGCCGGCGCAGGCCCTGCGCCCGGTTGCGGGCCTGTACGCGCAGCTGGCGCGCCTGCAGCGCTGGCGGCAACGGCCGCAGGTGCTGGACCTGCCGGTGGTGGTGGTCGGTAATCTGATCGTCGGCGGCGCCGGCAAGACACCGACCACGATCGCCGTGGTGCGTTTGCTGCGAGCCTTCGGCTGGCACCCGGGGGTCGTCTCGCGCGGCCATGGCCGGCGTGGCGATGGCATCGTTGCGGTCAGCCGCGACAGCCGTGCCAGCGTCTGCGGCGACGAGCCGCTGTTGATCCGCCTGCGCACCGGCATGCCGGTGATGGTCGGCGCCGACCGCGTGGCCACCGCGCGTGCGCTCTGCGCCGCGCACCCGCAAGTTGACATCATCGTCGCCGACGACGGCCTGCAGCACCACCGCCTGGCGCGCAACCTGGAGATCATCGTGTTCGACGAGCGCGGCGCCGGCAACAGCCTGTTGCTGCCGGCTGGCCCCCTGCGCGAGGCCCTTCCCGGCCGCACCCCTGCGCGCACCCTGGTGCTGTACAACGCGCCGCGCGTGAGCACCCACCTGCCGGGCTGGATGGCCAGCGGGCGCCTGAAGGGCCTGGTGCCCCTGGCCGCCTGGTGGCAAGGCCAGGCAGCTGAGCCGGCGCATTGGCAGGCCTTGCGCGCGGCCCCGGTGCTGGCGGTGGCCGGCATGGCCGCGCCAGAACGCTTCTTTGCGATGCTGCGCGGCCAGGGCTTGACCCAATTGCAGACCCTGGCCCTGCCCGACCACCACGCCTTCGACGAACTGCCATGGCCGGCGTCGACGGCCGATGTCATCGTGACCGAAAAGGACGCCGTCAAGCTGCGCCCCGACGCGCTGCCAGGGCCGCTGGGCGCTACGCGGATCTGGGTCGCGCCGCTAGACTTCGAGCCTGAAGTGGCCTTTGCCGCTGCGCTCAAGCGCTACTGCCCCAACCCACCTAAACACTGACCTGACGGATTGCCATGACCGCGCTCGACCATCGTCTCATCGACCTGCTGGTGT
>JANNGJ010000311.1:0-4427 GCA_031403815.1 Burkholderiales bacterium
GCAATCCTTGCAATGGAATCTAGTGGTGTCAGCGTTTTCGAAGTTCACGAATGCGCCCAGTTTATTTTTTCCCGTCACGATCTTGAAGTCGTTTGGGAACCAGCTGCTATCCACACACTGATTATCTGGAAAGGCTGGACCACCGCGCTTGTTCGCGTACCACAGCGCGGCGGTGCAATCGTGGCAGCAACACTCAAGCCGCCACAGAAGTCGAGATGAAGGAAAAGAAGGCCCGCGTCGAGGACGCGCTGCACGCCACACGTGCTGCTGTCGAAGAGGGCATCGTGGCCGGTGGTGGCGTCGCGTTGCTGCGCGCCAAGCAGGCCGCAGGCGCTGTCAAGGGCGACAACGCCGACCAGGAAGCTGGCATCAAGATCGTGCTGCGCGCGATCGAAGAGCCGATGCGCATCATCGTTGCCAACGCCGGTGGCGAGCCGAGCGTGGTCGTCAATGCGGTCATGGCCGGCAAGGGCAACTACGGCTTCAATGCGGCCAACGACACCTATGGCGACATGATCGACATGGGCATCCTGGACCCGACCAAAGTGACGCGCCTGGCGCTGCAGAACGCGGCTTCAGTGGCGTCGTTGATGCTCACGACCGAGGCCATGGTGGCCGAAGCCCCGAAGGACGAATCCGGTGCTGGCGGCGGCGGTATGCCCGGCGGCATGGGCGGCATGGGTGGCATGGGCGGCATGGACATGTAATCCACGCTCAGGCGTGTTTGCCAGAAGCCCGCGGCGCAAGCCGCGGGCTTTTTTCTTGGCCGACCACGCGACAATGACAACCATGTTGCGCGTTGCCCTGTTGTCTCTGTTCTTGGCTGCGTTCGCCTGCGACCTGGCAGCGCAGTCTGCAGCAATCGCGCGGCCTCGCATCGGCTTGGTACTGTCAGGCGGTGGCGCGCGGGGCTTAGCCCACATCGGCGTGCTCAAGGTGCTTGAGGCCGAGCGCATCCCGATCGATGTCATCGCCGGGACGTCGATGGGCGCCATCGTCGGCGGCCTGTACGCCAGCGGCATGAGTGCGGCCGAACTGGAACGCGAGTTGCTCAAGGTCGAGTGGTCGAGTGTCTTCAACGCGCGCGTTGATCGCCAATACCTGTCGCAGCGTCGCAAGGAGGAGGACTTCGAAATCTCCACACTGCTGGAGCTTGGCCTGCGCGGCGGCGAATTGCTGACCCCCTCGGGGGCGGTGTCGACGCGCGGCCTGGAGACCTTGCTGCGCCGCTACACACTGCCGGTGCGCGGCGTGCGGGACTTCGACCACCTGCCGATTCCGTTCCGTGCCGTCGCGACCGATTTGGAGACCGGGGCCGCCGTTGTGCTGGCACGTGGCGACCTTGCGCTCGCCCTGCGCTCATCCATGAGCGTGCCCGGGGTCTTTCCCCCGACCGAGCTCGACGGGCGCATGCTCGGGGATGGCGGTCTCGTCAACAACGTGCCGCTCGATGTGGCCCGTGCCATGGGCGCTGACATCGTGATCGTGGTCAACATCGGCACGCCGCTGGCCGGGCGTGACAGCCTGAACTCGGTGATCGGCGTGACGGCGCAGATGATCAACATCCTGACCGAGCAAAACGTGCAGCGCAGCCTGGCGTCGCTCACCGCGCGCGATGTGTTGGTGTCACCTGCAATGGGTAAACTCGGCGCGGGTGACTTCGACAAGGTTGCCGAGGCCGTCGCCATCGGTGCGCGCGGCGCCGAGGCCGCAATGAGCCGCCTGCGGCCGCTGGCTGTCGCGCCCGAGGTCTACGCACAATGGCGCGCCGACCACCCCAAATTGCGCCGGCCCGAAGCAAGCGTCGGCTTCATTTCCTTCGAAGGCAGCACGCAGACCAACCCCGCACGCTTTGTGGCCCAACTCGAGTCACAGCCCGGCAAGCCCTTCGACGCCGCCAGGGCCGAGCGAGACGCCCGCTCCCTGGCGGCCAGTGGAGACTACCTGCGCGCCGACTACCGCCTGGTCGCGTCGCACGAGGGCGGCGATGGCCTGGTGTTCGATCTCGAGGACAAGCCCTGGGGGCCCAACTACCTGCGCATCGGCCTGGACTTGTCCACCGACTTCGAGGGCCGCGGCACCTTCAACCTGAAGCTCAGCCACAACCGCCACTGGCTTACCGCCAACGGTACCGAGTGGCGCAACCGCGTGCAGATCGGTGCCGTGCCAGCCATCTTCACCGAGGTGTATCACCCGCTGAACTGGACCGTCGGCTTGGCCAACGACTGGTTCGTGGCGGGATATGCCAGCTCAGAGCGCCGCCTGGGCACGCTGTATGGCGCCGACGGCAATGAGGTCGCACGCTTCAAGCGCACCACCTCACGCGCGGGTATCGACCTGGGCCAGCCGTGGGGACGTTTCGGCGAATTCCGGATCGGTCTCGGTACACAGCGTGTGCAGGCGACGCCGACGCTCGTCTCGGCGTCGCTGGCCAACGTACCAGCGGCTGCGCAGGCATCGGAGACCGGGTTGCGTCTGGCCGTGGTGATCGACCAGCTTGACTTCGCCAACTTCCCGCAGCGCGGCTACCGGCTCCAAGGCGAGGCCGCCATCGGTGACGGCAGCGATGCAGGCCGCTTCCAACGGGTTGAAGCGTCAGCCATGGCGGTCAAGACCCTTGGCCGCCACACCTTCAACCTGTTCACTTCGGCGCGCGGCGCCAGCCAGCAACAGGGTGCCGCGCTCGGTCGCTACGTGCTCGGTGGCTTCCACCAGCTGTCGGGCTACCGCGATGGCCAACTGCTGGGCAACTATGTGCTGCTCTCTCGCCTGTCGTGGTACATGCGGCTGTCTGACACGTCCTCGTTGACTCGCGGCTTCGTCGTCGGGGCCACGGCCGAAGCCGGCAACGCCTACGCCACACGCGACGCCCTGAGAGCCGACTCGCTGCGCGCCGGCATGAGCCTGTTCGTTGGCGCCGACACCGGCCTGGGCCCGCTTTACCTGGGGTTGACCCACGCGCCCCGCGGCCAAACTGGCGTCGTCCTGTTCATTGGCAGGCCCTGAACGACGCGCAGCGGGGCTTGCCAGCGTCACAAGTTCACGAGCCAGGTCGCGCACACATCTTGCGTGCCTACAGGCGTGGGGCGCCGTGTTCGACATCCAGTCCAGGGACTGCAAGCGAATGCGTCCTCAGCCCCGCGTGGAGACCACATGATGAACTCACAACTTCAAGCCCGTGCCGACGGCGCTGTGTCCTGCTCCGACGGCTGGGCTGTGCGCTTTATCGCACCTGACCTGCTCGAGTACAGCCACGGCCAGGCGGCCTGTCTGGTCAATGTCGGCGTCGCTCCCAGCCAACGTGAACGCCGAATCTACGCCAGCGAATCCTCGTCGGAGTTGTTCCCCCTGCTCCGCGAGCACCTGCAGTCAGCCGTGCATCACCTCAAGGGGCAATACGTGGTGGTGTGACAGCCAGCAGCTTGGCGATAGTCTTGACGACCAGGCCGGGCTGCTCATGCACGATCCAGTGGCTGGCGCCGGGGACGCGCTGCACCTCAATCTGGGTGACAAATTCAGTCAGGCCATCAAGCAGCGCGGGTAGCAAGGCTGTGTCGGCATCTCCCCACAGCACGCTCGTTGGCACCTTCACGGTCACCAGCGCGGCTGGAAGTACGAGCGCGTGGATCGCGTCGCTGGGTGATGTCGGCGGCTTCAATGGCGATGCTCGGTAGTAGTTCAGCGCGCTCTCCAGGCCTTGCTGCCAGAGGGCCCGGTACTGCGCACGCCGAGGCTCATCCAGCCAGACTGAACCGCCCAGGCTGGTGAAGAAAGGCCACAAGCGCTCGAAGTCGTTCACTGCCAGCAGCGCTGCGGCGTCCGGTCGGCAAAGGAAGTTCATGTAGGCGCTGGCGGCCTGTTGAGTCGGGTTGTCACGCAACTCGCGCAAGAAGGTCGCAGGGTGCGGCGAGTTGATGATGAGCAGTTGCTTCATCAACTCCGGCCGCTGCGCTGCCAGGTTCCAGGCCACGGCACCACCCCAGTCGTGCGCCACCAGCAGATCGACCGGCGCGCCGATCGACTCGATCAGGGCCGCGATGTCGGCAACCAAATGCTTGGCTCTTTTCGCATTCGGTAGTGACAGGCTCACTCCGTGAGCTACCGGACTGGCAAAGTGTCCTGGTTGCGCGAGAGTGCGGAACAGCCAGGAGGCCAGGATGCGAGATCGGGGCATGCAGCGGTTGCTTGGCCAGTTGGACAAGCTCACGCCGTTGCAAAGAGCCAAGGTTCAGACCGCGCTGGAACACCCCGCAGCGCTGAGCGAGGTACTCGGGCTGATCGATGGCCAACCCGGCGCGATGCCGGCCTGCCCGCACTGCCAGGCGAGCAGGGTGGTGCGCAATGGACAGGCCGATGGCCTGCAGCGCTACAAGTGCACCGGCTGTGCCAAGACCTTCAACGCCCTGACCGGCTCGCCGCTGGCGCGC
>JANNGJ010000312.1:0-4725 GCA_031403815.1 Burkholderiales bacterium
GGGGCCAGCGCGCCTGTGTGGCGCTGAGGAGCACAGGGCTTGCGGCCCGCGCGCGCAGCGCGCTTCGTGCACTGACTCGTCGAAACTGTCTGACCAAAGAGAGCGCAGCGAACGGCGGGAGTTTTTCGACGGGGCCGCAAACCCGAGCACCGCAAGGCAGTCGGTGTATTCACCGACCGCCACAGTGGCGCGCTGGCCCCTGCCCGGGCGCGCCTTTGCTGCGCCAAAGGCAGCCAGCAAACGTCAGCAATGGGCCGCAAGCCCAGACTCGTTTCTACGCGCATGGACGCGGTTCGGTAAGGAGTGCCTGGCGCCCGAAGACCGCGACTGGCGGCTTTGGGCTGTCGATCCGTCGCAAGGCGGGCGGCCAAGCCCGCAGCGCAGGTAAGCTTGCCGGTCTTGGCGCTGGGTGCGTTTCGTTGTCTCTGGGAGCTTTGTCGATGCTGGGATTTCGCGTGATGGTTGCGCTGGCGACCGTGCTGGTCCTTGCCGCCTGCAACAAGGGCGGCCCGGACGCGGCCTCCGCTGCAGCGTCGGCGTCGGCGTCGGCCTCTGCCCCTGCGACGGCTGCCTCGGCCGCGGCCCTGCTGGCCAAGGCGCCGGTGCTGCTGCTGTCACCGGAAGACTTGCGCACGGTGCGGGCTGGTGCCAGCGATGCCGGCGGCCCTGTCATCACCGGGTCGATCCAGCCTGAGCGGCGCGCCGATCTGCGCGCCGAGGTGGCGGCGGTGGTGGTGCAGGTGCTCAAGGAGAACGGCGAGAACGTCAAGCGTGGTGAGTTGCTGATGCGCCTGGACGACACCTCGATCCGCGAGTCGTTGCAGTCGGCTGACGCGGCCGGGCGGGCTTCGCAGCAGGCCTTCGACCAGGCCCAACGCCAGGTCGAGCGGCAGAAAACATTGCAGGCGCAGGGTATGACCTCGGAGCAGGCGCTGGATGACGCCGAGGGCCGGCGCAATGCGGCGCAGAGTGAATTGGTGGCCGCGCGTGGGCGTGTCGTCAGCGCGCAGCAGCAGTTGCGCCGCACCGAGGTGCGGGCGCCCTTCGACGGCGTGGCCAGCGAGCGCAAGGCCTCGGTCGGCGACACCGCCCAGGTCGGCAAGGAGCTGATCAAGGTGATCGATCCGCGCGGCATGCGCTTCGAAGGTTTGATCTCGGCCGACCGCATGGACGAAGTCAAGCCCGGCCAGGCGGCCAGCTTCCGCATCAACGGTTTTGGCGACGACACCTTTGCCGGCACGGTGCGGCGCATCGACGCCACGGCCAACGCCACCACGCGCCAGGTCGAAGTGGTGGTCGCTTTTGCCGACCCGGCCAAGGCGCCCAAGGTGGCCGGCCTGTACGCCGAGGGCCGCATTGCCGCGGCCGGCGCGGCCGGCGCTCCGGCCATGCTGGCCGATCCTTCGATCATGCGCGGCGCAGATGGCGTGGCGGAGGTCTGGCGCGTCAAGGACGGCCGCATTGCCAAGGTCGCCGTGCAGCTGGGCGCGCGTGATCCGCGCAGTGGCGAGTGGGCCCTGAAGGGCGGCTTGGCCGATGGCGACGTGATCCTGCGCAACCCAGGCGCGACCCTGGTTGACGGTCAGAAGGCCGAGCTGGCACCGGCAGTGGCGGCAGCGGTGGTCGCTGCGCCGGCCTCGGCCGTCAAGTAGGCCGGCGGCGCCATGTTCCTCTCCAACTTCTCCGTCAAGCGCCCGGTGGCGATGGTGGTCGTCATCGTTGCCCTGATGGGCCTGGGCCTGCTGGCGCTGTCCAAGCTGCGCGTCAACCAGTTGCCTGACATCGAGCCGCCGCTGCTGGTGGTGTCGATCACCTACCCCGGCGCTTCGCCCGACACCGTTGAGCGCGAACTGGTGACGCGGCTGGACAAGCTGCTGCTGTCGATTTCCGGCGTCGACCGTCTGCAGGCCACGGCGCGCGAGGGCAACGCCCAGTTCCTGGTGTTCTTCTCGTTCTCGAAGAACCTGATCGAGGCCGCCGACGAAGTGCGCAACGCCATCGGCAGCGTGCGCTACAAGCTGCCGGCCGAAATCCGCGAGCCCATCATCACGCGCGCCGACCCGGGCGCTCAGCCGGTGATGCAGTTGGCCCTGTCATCCACGGCGCAAAGCCACGCCGACATCTCGCGCCTGGCCGAAGACACCCTGGCCGACAAGTTCCGCGGCCTGCCCGGCGTCTCCACCGTCAACGTCAACGGGTCGCTGCGGCGCGAGCTGACCGTGCTGCTGCATGCCGAGAAGCTGCGCGAGTTTTCCATCTCGGTGGCCGAAGTCACGGCGGCACTGCGCGCGCAGAACACCAACGCGCCGGTCGGCAAGGTGCGCGGCACGCTGGAGGACCAGAGCATCCGCCTGGTGGGCCGCCTGGAAACACCGGCCGAGTTCGAACAGGTGGTGCTGCGCCGCCGGCCCAACGAATTGCTGCGCCTGGGCCAGGTGGCCACCGTGGCTGATGGCTTTGCCGAGCAGACCGGGCATTCGCTGCGCAACGGCCGGCCCAACGTCGGCATCTCGGTCTCGCGCTCGCGCGACGCCAGCACCGTCAGCGTGGCTAGGCAAGTGCGCAGCACGGTGGACGAGATCAAGAAGTCGCTGCCCGCCGGCACCGCACTTGAGATCACGCAAGACGGTGGCAAGGAGGCCGAGAACAGCCTGAACAACGTCATCCATGCCCTGGTCTTCGGCGCCGGCTTGACGATCTTCGTGGTCTACGTCTTCCTCAACTCCTGGCGCTCGACCCTGATCACCGCGCTCTCGCTGCCGACCTCGGTGATTGCCAGCTTCATCGCCGTCTGGCTGGCCGGCTTCACGCTCAATTTCATGAGCCTTCTCGGCCTGTCGCTGGCCATCGGCGTGCTGATCGACGATGCCATCGTGGTGCGCGAGAACATCGTGCGCCACCTCGAACGTGGCGCCACGCGCATCGACGCGGCCCTCAAAGGCACCGCCGAGATCGGCCTGGCCGTGGCCGCGACCACCTTCTCCATCGTCGCTGTGTTCGTGCCGGTGGCCTTCATGGACGGCATCTCGGGCCAGTGGTTCCGGCCGTTTGCCATCACCGTCGTCGCCTCGGTGGTGGTCAGCCTGTTCATCTCCTTCACGCTGGACCCGATGCTGTCGGCCTACTGGGGCGACCCGCCGGGCCACGAGAAGGCGCCCAAGCGCGGCGTCAGCGCGCTGCTGGCGCGCTTCAACCTTTGGTTCGATCACCAGGCTGACCGCTACGGCAACCTGATCGCCTGGGCCTTGCACCACCGGCGCTGGATGTTCGTTCTCGCCATCGTCACGTTCGTTGCCGCCATTGGGTTGCACTTCAAGTTCGGCGGCTCGAGTTTCCTGCCGGCCTCGGATGCCGGTGTGCTGGCAATCGACGTGCGCGTGCCGGCCTCGTCGAGCCTGGACTACGCCAAGCGCAAGGTCGAGGCAGCTGCGGCGCTGGCGCGCACCGTGCCGGAAACCAAGGCCACTAATGCCTTTGCCAACCCGAACGGCGGGCGGATCTATGTCGATATCGGCAAGAGCACGGAGCGCCAGCGCAGCCACGTGGTCATTGCCCAGGACCTGCGCGCGCTGACGGCGCGCCTGGTGGGCGCCGAGTACGTGGTGCTGGAAGACTTCAACATGGGCGCGCAAAAGCCGGTGCAGGTACGTTTCACCGGGCCCGACTCTCGCAAGTTGCTGGAGATCACCAACGAATTCGTGGTCCGCCTGCGCCAGGTGCCCGGCGCGGTGGATGTCGGCCTGTCGGAGCAGGACCCGCAGAACGAATTGAAGATCGAGCTTGACCGTGGTCTGGCCAATGCCCTGGGCATCTCGGCCAATGACGCGGCACAGGCGCTGCGCGTGGCCTTTGCGGGGGTCGAGGTCGGCGACTGGGTCGATCCGCAGGGCGAGACCCGCGACGTCTCGGTGCGCCTGGCGCCCGAAGACCGCGTCGATGCGAGCAACATCGAGCGCCTGCCAGTGGCCGTGGGGGGCGCGAATCGCGTTGTGCCGCTGGAGCAGATCGCTACCATCACCATCGGCAAGGCGCCGAGCCAGATCCAGCACAGCGACGGCAAGCGCCAGATCACGGTCTCGGCCAACGCCCAGGGCCGCGCCTCGGGCGAGGTCACGGCCGACGCGCTGAAGATCGCCAAATCCATGACCTACCCGCCCGGCTACGGCCTGGAGCTGGCGGGCGGCTCGCGCGACCAGCAGGAGGTGTTCAGCCGCATGGCCATCGCACTGGCGGCCGGCATCGGGCTGATGTACCTGATCCTGGTGATCCAGTTCAGCAGCTTCACCGCGCCGCTGCCCGTGATGCTGTCGCTGCCGCTGTCCTTGATCGGCGTGGTCAGTGCCCTGCTGCTGACGCAGAACACGCTCAACCTGATGAGTTTCATCGGCGTCATCATGCTGATGGGCCTGGTGGCCAAGAACGCCATCCTGCTGCTCGACGCCGCGCGTGTCGAGGAGCAGGCAGGTGTGGCGCGCGAGGAAGCGCTGATGCACGCCGGACGCAAGCGCTTCCGGCCCATCCTGATGACCACCTTTGCGCTGGTGGCCGGCATGCTGCCGGTGGCCATCGGCCTGGGCGAGGGCGGCGAGTTCTACCGTCCGATGGCGGTGGCCATCATTGGCGGCGTGCTGACCTCGACCGTGCTGACCCTGTTGGTGATCCCGAGTTTTTATGACTCCATCGAGATCGCGCGCGACGGCGCGGTCGCCAAGTTCAATGCGCGCA
>JANNGJ010000313.1:0-15259 GCA_031403815.1 Burkholderiales bacterium
TCGCCCTGGTTGCGCTGCAGGGTGCCGCGCACGAGCAAACCTTCGAGGTGCTGCTCTCGATATTTTTCAGGCGCTGTCGACCAGAACGCTTCGGCCTGGGGCAACAGCTCGGCGGCGCGCGGCAGGCGCCCGCGCAGCAACTCGACGTGGGCCAGCTTCTGCTGCGCCAGGGCGACGGATTCGCGATCGGCATCGGGCCCGGCAGCGCCGAGGAAGCCGTCGAGCATGGACCCCATGCCCTCGAAATCGCCCAGGGCGCCGTAGAGGTCCGCCAGCGTCACCACCACCTTGCCCGTGAGCTGCGGATCGTCACGGTACTCCTTGAGCACGCGCTGCGCGCTGCGGTCGAGCATCAGCTTGGCCGTCACGGGTGCGTCGCTCTTCTGCGCAATCGAGCTGCGGAACAGAGTCGTCAGTTGGTAGCGCACCGCCTCTTCACGCGTTGTGGCGCGCCGCGCCGCATCGCGCTCAAGCTCGGCGCGGCGGGCCTGCCAGGCGGTGCCGGCCAGCCCCACGGCCAGCGTCGCAAACACCAGGCCACCCGCGGCAACCCCCCATCGGTTGCGCTTGAGCGCACGCCCCAGCACATACCAACGCGCCCGCCCACGCACCGTCACCGGCTCGCTGTGCAAGTGGCGCTCGATGTCGGCCCTGAGCGCATTCACCGTCGGGTATCGATCACCCGCCGCCTTGCGCAGACAGGTTGCGACGATGGCATCCAGATCACCTGCCAGGCTGCGCGCTGGCACCGGCGGCGATACCGCATTGGCGTCGGCCAGCGCATGGCTCATCGTCGGCGCTTCGTCGTGCACGATGAGTTGCACCACGCGGGCAATCGGGAGTCCGTCGCTGCGCCAGGGCCGCTGCCCCGTCAACAGCTCGAACAGCAGCACGCCCAAGGCATACACGTCGGTGGCGGTGGTGATGGCCTGGCCGGTAAGTTGCTCGGGCGCGGCGTAGTCGGAGGTGTAGGGCGCGCTGGTCTGGTCGGTGCCGGTCGGCCCAACGCGATCCAGCCGTTTGGCCACGCCGAAGTCGAGCAGCTTGACGCGGCCTTCGGGGGTCACCAGGATGTTGCCGGGCTTGAGGTCGCGGTGCACGATCAGGTTGCGGTGGGCATATGACACCACGTCACAAACCTGCTGGAAGAGTGCCAGACGGTAGGCCAGATCGGCGTGCCGGAGCGTGCAGTGCTCGGTGATCGGCTCGCCCTCGACGTACTCGACGACGGCGTACAGCCGGCCATCGTCGGCCACCCCGCCATCGAGTAGGCGCGCGATGCCGGGGTGATCGAGTCCGGCCAGGATCTGGCGTTCCGCGTGAAAGCGTTCGATGTCGGGCGCGGCCTCGCGGTAGAGCAGCTTGAGCGCCACCGCCTGGTCGAAGGCGCCATCCGCGCGTGTGGCGGAGTAAACCTCGCCGGCGCCACCGCGCCGGATCAGCGCACCCAGGCGCCATACGCCGACCCGTGTGCCGGGGCTCGCCACCGGGGGCAGCGCCGCGCCCCCCGAGGGGAGTGTCGGCGCCCGATCAAGCAGGCTCTCGTCTGTCTCGTGGGCACTGAGCAGCGAGCGCAATTCCTCAAGCAACGCCGCATCATCGAGGCAGGCACGCTCGCAGAACGCCGCTCGCTTGGCGATGGGCAATTCCACCGCTTCGGCGAACAGCGTTTCCAGCGTCTGCCAGCGCGCCGCGTCCATGGCCCTCAGGATAGCCGCTCGGGTGCCGATTTTCGCCTTGCGACTCAGGGCAGCGTCACTTGCAACACCTGGGCTCCACTCAGGATGACAAGTTGCTTGGGCCCGAGCACCGCGATGCCGTCGATGCCCGCCACCCGTGGATTGACATTGCCGAGCACGACCGCATTCGCCTGCGGTATCAGCAGCTCTGCTGCGCCACCTGCCGGCAGCATCGACAGGCCGGACGAGGTGCTGTAGTAGACGGTGCCCGCCGCATCGACGGCCAAGCGAGACACGTCAAAGATGCCGGCCACCGTGGAGATGCTGCTGCCGTCGGGCGTGATGCGGCGGATACGGCCGCCGTCAACCACGTACAGCGAGCCGTCGGGCCCGAATGCAAGGTCGCCTGGGGTCGTGAAGCGCGCGCCGGCGAGCGGGCCGTCCACCGTGCCGGCTGTGCCGATGAGGCCGGCATAGGTCGTCACGTTGCCGGCGGTGTCGATGCGCCGTATCGCCTGATTGGCGGTGACGAAGACGTCGCCCACGCTGTTGCGCGCGATGCCGAGCAGCGAGTTGAAGCGCGCGGTCGCGGCGTCACCGTCGAGCGCACCGAAATCGTTCGGCGAACCGGCGAGCACGGTCGCCGCGCTGGCGCTGTCGACCTTGCGCACCGCGTATCGGTCGATGAACCACAGCGCGCCCGCGCTGCCACTGATGACCGAGCGTGGCGCAGCGAGCTGCGCCACGCTGCCCACGCCGTCGAGCGGCGCATGAATGCTTTGCACCAGGCCGGACACCAGTGTCACCGCCCCGGCGGGGCTGATGCGCCGCAGCGTGCGTGCGGTCGGGTCGGCGACGATGACGTTGCCGGCTGCGTCCACCGTCACGCCGGCGTAGCCGCTCGGCGTCATCGGCATCTGTGCCAGCACGCCGGTGCCGGTGCTTGTGACGCCGACCGCACGGTTGCTCGCAATCGTGCGCACCTCGCCCGCTGCGCTGACCGAGCGCAGCAAGTTGAAGTCGCCGAGCATGAAGCCGCCGTTGGGCGCACCGGTGAGTCCGCCACTGCTGTTGACGCGCGCCACGTTCGCTGGCCCGTCGGCCTCACCCGAGCCGAAGGTGCGTGATCCTGTCAAAGTCGTGACTACGGCGCTCGTGAGGTCGATCTGGCGCAGCAGGCCGCTGGAATCCCGAACCGTCAGCGTGTTGCCACGCACGAACAGAGCGATCGGGGTGGGTATCGTCGCCGCCGCGCCGGTGCCATCGACATGCGGCGTGACGGTGCCATTGCCGGCCAGCGTTTGCACGGCACCGGCCACGTTGCCGTTGCGCAGGATGCGGCGGATGCGGCTGTTGGTGGAGTCGGCCACCAACACGTCGCCGTTCGCCGCGACGGCGACATCGAACGGGCCGTTGAACTGCGCTGCCAGCGCCGTCGGGCCATCGGCAAAGCCTGCCGTGCTGCCGGCGTACGTGGTCACGACCCCCGCCGGGGTGACGCGGCGGATGCGGTGGTTGCCGAGGTCGGCGACGTAGAGGTCACCGTCCGGGCCGATGGCCACGCCTCGTGGGTTGCTAAAGCGCGCTGCGCTGCCGCTGCCATCGGTGTTGCCGTCGACGCCAACCGCACCGGCGATGGTGGTCACGGTGCCGTCGGTCGCGATGCGCCGGATCGTTCGGTTGCTGGGCTCGGTCACGTAGATCACGCCGTTCGTATCCTGCGTCAGCCCACTGGGTTGATTGAAGGCAGCCGCGGCTCCCACGCCGTCGGCTGAGCCCCCAGTGCGGCCACCCGCGACAGGGTCGACGCTCAAGAGGTTGGCACTCAGACGCAGGATGCGGTTGCCGGCGACGAAGCTGAAGCTGCCACCGGCGTCCTGGCTGATGCCGCTGAGTTGGGACAGTTCGACCTGGTCGCGCAGGCCGACGATGTTCAGCAGAGAAAGAGTCACTGCGCCCGGTGCCGTCACGGTCAGCGTGGCGGCGTTGCTGCTGGCTGCACTCTGCCCGCTGCAATTGAGGTTGGCGCGGAACTGGACGCCGTTGTCGCCGCTCACCGCACCCAGGCTGTAGCTGGTGTTGGTGGCTGTGGCAATGTCGGCCCAGGTCAGGCCCGCACCCGAGCCCGAACTGCGTTGCCACTGCACACCGAGCGTGCCGCTGCTGCAGGTGGCAGCAACGCTGAAGGCGGCCTGGGTACCGGCCACGACGCTGGTGCTGGCGGGCTGCTGGGTGATGGTCAACACCGGCGCGGCCGTTGCCACCGTCAGCGTCGCGGCGTTGCTGGTGGCGCTGCCGGCGAGGTTGGTGACCACGGCACGGAAGGTGGCGCCGCTGTCGCCGACCACCGTTGCGGCCAGCGTGTACGTGGTGCCGGTGGCGCCGGGAATGTCAACGCTGCCGCGCTGCCATTGGTAGCTCAAAGGCGCTGTGCCAGTGGCGGCCACCGTGAAGCTTGCCCCCTGGCCTGCGGTCACGCTGAGGTTCGCGGGCTGTTGCGTGATGGTGGGCGGTATCGGCTGCGGGCCGGTCTCGGGCGGCGGTGGTGCATTGGCGCTGCCACCACAGGCCGCCAGGGCCAGGCAGATCAAGGGCATGGCGGCCGCATGCAGGCCGCGGGACACGAAGCGCTGAAGGCTAAGAAGGGCGTTCATGGTGTGGGGTCCGGTTCAGAAGGAGAACTGCGCGGCCAGGCCGAGCATGCGAACGGGCCCGCGCGTGGTGTGGACCTTGAAACGCGTCATGTCAGCGTCCAACCCCAGGCGCAGGGTGGGCGAGACGGCGTAGGCCAGGCCCAGGCCCACCAGCGGCTGCACATTCGATTGGCTGGCGCTGCCCCACACCGGGTTGATGTAGTCAAAACTCGTGCGCACGCTGGCCAGGCCGGCGTGGGCGCGCAGGCGCCACTGGGGTGCGATGTCCCAGCGGTAGCCCGCGCTGAGCGCCACGCCGCTGACCTTGAACGTGCCACCGAACTCGGTGCCCAGCGGTGTGGTGTCGCCGCCCTCGAACTTGCCGGCGTTGAAGACGGTGAGCTGCACGTCGGTGGCTTCACCCAGGCGGTAGGCGGCGCTCAGCTTCACGTGGTTGCTGCGCCGGTCGCACGGCGCCGACGCCACGCAGTCGACGCGGCCGGTGTCGATGCCGGCGCTCAGGCCGATCTCGACATCGGCTGCGCTGGCAGCGCTGCCTGCCATCAGTGATGCTGTGGCAAGCAGCCAATGCCAGCAGTGGTGCCGCGTCGATGACGCGATGGGGTGGCGACGGGCACAGATCATGGCAACTCCCTGGGCAGGTTGACGCGCCGACGCAGATCGCGATGGGCGCATGTCGGTAAGAACGGAAACTGCACGCCAAAGCGGCCATCGCCGCCAAACATCGCTCCCCCTGACACCGCCAGCGCATTTGCAGCGCCGGCAAGTCACTCAGGGAGGCGTGGATCGCCCCAAGGGGTCGGGGTGCGTCAGAACGTTGTCGCCGAAGCGGGGCAGCGAGCGACGTTCGGCACGCTGATGTTCAGCGTGCGCGCGACCAGGTTCGGCGGATTGAATTGCGGGTCGTAGGCGATCGTCACGGACGGCCCCTCGGCGGAAACGCTGGCCGGACCCACCTCCAATTGCGCGATGCGCCTGCAAGGGTCATTGGGGATGACCGGGTTGCCCGGGATGAACAAGCCGATGGCGGTGCTGATCCGGCTGTCGCTGGCCAGGTCGATCTGCACACGGCCGGCGGGCATGACCGGATTGCCGGGGACAGCGCTGACGCCGAAAGCGGCACTGCCGTAGAGGTTCTTGCCAACCGAGTCGAGGGCCTGGATCAGACCGGTATTGATGCTGGTGGCGAACGGCGCTACTGCGGCGAGGACCCACCCGGCGCTGAACAAGGCGCCGGCTGACACGAGCCTGAGAGAGAGAGCGGCGGCGCGTCTGCGGCTTGAGCCGGCAAGCGCGGCGTTGTTGCCGACGGACGGGGGAGTCGAGCTGTCAACGAGCATGGTGTTCACCTTGGGTTTGGACGAGGGGCGCCAGCGATCGGGGTCGGTGGGCCGCCGAGGCAACCCGGTTCGGTCAGCCGCAGGGCCTGGCAGCGCCCTGGGCAGGCCTGCGCGCCGTGCAGGGAGCATTGGCATCGCATACCGGTAAGAACGGGAACGTCGCGGGAATCCGGCCATCGTTGGCAAGCTGCGTGCGCTGGGCAGCGCCAACGCAACTGCGCCGAGGCCCTTTGCGAACCGGCGCCGTCGCCGCAGCGGCTCGTGGGGTGTGCTGGCGTCGCTGGCGCGCCGCCTACTTGGCGAACAGTTGCCCGATGTCGCCGAAGGCCTTGAATTCGAGCGCGTTGCCGGCCGGGTCGAGGAAGAACATCGTGGCCTGCTCGCCGACCTGGCCCTTGAAGCGCACTTGTGGTTCGATCACAAACCGGGTGCCGGCGGCCTGGAGCGTGGCCGCCAGGCGCTCCCAGTCGGCCATCGGCAGGATGGCGCCGAAGTGGCGCACCGGCACGTCCTGGCCATCGACGGCACTGGTGTGGCGGTGGCCGCACTCCGCGGGCGAGAGGTGGGCGACGATCTGGTGGCCGTAGAAATTGAAGTCAACCCAGTCGGGCGCGCTGCGGCCTTCGGCGCAGCCGAGCAGGCCGCCGTAGAACTGGCGCGCAACGGCGATGTCGTCGACCGGGAAGGCGAGGTGGAACAGGGCTTGGGCGTTCATGGCGGTGGCTTGGGGTGCGAGGGGCGGGTGAGGTGGCGCTGTGATTGTGCCGCCCCGCCGGCCGCTCACCAGGGCCGACAATCCGGCGCATGAACCTCCTTCTTGGTGTGACCGGCGGTGCCCCTGTGGCGGGCCTGATCCTCGTGGCCCTGCTGGCCACCAGCCTGCTGGCGCTGTACAAGATGCCCGCGCTGATCGACCGCGGCCTGTTTCGCCCTTTCTGGTTCTGGCCGCGCCAGCAGTTCGCCACGCCGTTCACCAGCGCCTTCCTGCACGCCGACCTGCCGCACCTGGCGTTCAACGCCTTCACTTTCTGGGCCTTCGCGTTTCCACTCGAGCGCCAGATCGGCTCAGCGCGCTTTGCGGCGCTCTACACCTTCGGCCTGCTGGTCAGCAGCGCCGGCACGTGGCTGATGCACCGGCGCGAGCCCGGCTACCAAACGCTCGGCGCGTCGGGCGCGATCCTGGCGGTGCTGTTCGCGGCCATCGTCTATACGCCGTCGCAGTCGATCTTCATCTTCCCGGTGCCGGTGCCGATTCCGGCGCCGCTGTTCGCCGTGGCTTATCTGGGCTACACCGTCTGGGCCTCGCGCCGGGCCAGCGGGCGCATCAACCACGACGCCCACCTCGGTGGTGCACTGGCCGGCATCGTCTTCGTGCTGGTGCTTGATTCGCCGACGGCGCTGCAGGCCTGGCGCCAGGTGGTGGGCTGACGTTGATGAAGAAGCCCGCCAGCGGTGGCCTGGTGTATTCCACCGACGCAGGCCGCATGTGCCCCACCTGCCGCAAGCCGACGCTGGCATGCACTTGCCGTGCGCGCACCAGCGCGGCACCTGCCGGTGATGGCATCGTGCGTGTCAGCCGCGAAACCAAGGGCCGTGGCGGCAAGGCGGTGACTCTGGTGCGCGGCGTGCCGCTGGCTGCCGATGCCCTTGAAGCGCTGGGCAAACGCCTGCGCAGCGCCTGCGGCGCTGGCGGCACGCTCAAAGACGGTGTGCTCGAAGTCCAGGGTGACCACGCGGAGCGCCTTGTTGAATTGCTGAAGGCGCAAGGCTTTGTGGTCAAGCGCGCGGGCGGTTGAGGCGCCGCGGACGCAGGCCACGCCCTGCGCGGCGCCCGATGCTCACCAGGCGCGCGGGTCGACGCCGAACAGCTCGGTCAATTCCCGGTAGACCGCGGGGGCCTCGGCTGCCAATGCTTCTGGCCGCTCGAAGAAGACCTCGGTGACCACGGCAAAGAACTCGGCGGGCTGCGTCGCGCCATAGGCGTCGATCACCGATGACGGCTCCCGGCTCAAGCGCTCGAAAGCTGCGTCCATCACCGCGGCCCAGCGCTGGCGCAGCGCCGCCGTGGGGCGCCACGGCCGGCCGTCGGCGGTGCCGCTGTCCTGGTCGATCTGGTGTGCAAACTCGTGCAGCACCACGTTGCGTCCGTCGTTCGGGTCGGCCGCGCCGGTCAGCACGTCGGCCCAGGACAGGACCACCTGGCCCTGCGAACAGGATTCACCAGACATCGACACATGCTGCTCATGCACCAGCCCGTTGCCGAGCGCCTGCTCGCGGCGTGTGACGAAGGTGTCGGGATAGACCAGGATCTGCGTCAGGCGCGGGTACACGTCGGATTGCGCGTGCCCGAGCAACAGCAGGCAGGCCTGGGCCGCAATCGTCACGCGCACTTCGTCGGTGACGGCTTGGCCCTGGCAGCCGATGAAAGGCTTCTCCGCCACGAAGACCTGGATCTGGCGCTTGAGCCGGCGCTGCAGGTGGTACGGCAAGCGGGCCACGGCCGGCACGCGGCGGCGCAAGATGCGGCGCCAGGCGGCGGGGAAGGGCGGTGCGCGCAGGCGCTCGCGGCGCCAGCGTAGCCACCATGGCTGCGCCAGCAGAGCGGCCACACCCAGGGCCGCGGCAGTGGCCAGGGCCAGCAAGGGCAGGGCAGAGGCGGGGGTGTCGAACACGGCAAAGCGCAGATGGGTGCGCCACGGCCCGAATTCAAGCCTCGCGCCGCGCTCAAGCGCTCAGCGCCAGGCGGCTGCGTTGTCGCGTGCGAAGTCGGCAAAGCGGCGTGGTGCGTGGCCGGTGAGGTGCAGCACATCGTCGGTCAAGCCCGCGGCCCAGCCCTGTTTGATGACATGGTTCAGGCTCATGAACCAACCGATCATCACCGCGGGCATGCCCATGTCATTCATGGCTTGCTGGGCGGCCGACTCCGGCACGTCGACGAACTGCACCGTGCGGCCGATGGCGGCCGAGATGGCGGCCAGCATCTGCGCATCGGTCAGGGCCTCGGCGCCCGTCAGGTTGTAGATCTTGCCGGCATGCGCTGCGGGTTGGGTCAATACCGCCGCGGCGGCATCGGCGATGTCGCGCGCGTCGATCACGCTCTGCGCGCCGTTGCCGTGCGGTGCGTAGACCGCGCCGGCCTTGACTTGTGCCGCTGTGAAGGTGATCCAGTTCTGCATGAAGCCCGACGGCCGCAGCAGGGTGTAGGCGATGCCGCTGGCGACGACCTTGGCGTCGATGCGCCCCTGCAGCTGTGCCAGAGAAACAGGGCTGTCGGCGTCGGCGCCGGCGCCCGACGAGCGCACGATGTGCTTCACACCCGCAGCGCGCGCTGCGGCAATGGCGTTATCGGCCAATTGCAGCTTGTGCGGCGCCAGGGGCAGGAGCAGGAACAGGGTGTCGATGCCAGTGAAGGCGCGGGTGAGTGAGGCCGCGTCTGCGAAGTCACCTTGCGCGCCCTGGCCTGGCTTGCTGCTCATGGTGGTGAAGTCGGCGCCGAGTTCGTTCAGGCGGGCGACGAGGCGGCTGCCGATAGCGCCCGTGGCGCCGGTGACGAGGATGCGGTTCATCGAAGTGTCCTTTCAGGGAGTTGCTGTGTCGATGGCCCAATGTAGGTCGACTCATAAGTGAATAGAAGGCACCATAGGTTTATGAATTCATGAATCTAGGTTGCCCGCACGCGCCGCGCTGCGCCTGCTCGATCAGGCGGTGGCCGATGTCTCGCAGTCAGCGCAGGCGCCGACGGGGCGGGTGCGCATCTCGGTGGGCATTGCCTTTGGCCGGCGTTGGGTTCTGCCCGCGCTGCCCGCCATCACGGCGGCGCACCCGCGGCTCGGCGTTGATGTCGATCTCGACAACCGTTCGGTCGATCTGGTGGCCGAGGGCTATGACATCGGCATCCGCGGCGGCGTGATCGAAGACTCAAGCCTGATCGCGCGGAGGGTGTGTGCTCTGCCGGTGGTGCTGCTTGCCAGCGCGGCCTACCTCAGGCGCCACAGTGTGCCGGCGTCGATCGACGACTTGAGCCAACACCGCTGCGCAGCGCTGCGGCTGGCCAACGGCCCCCTGCAAACCTGGCACTTCCTGCGTCCTGGTGGACGCCGCGCCGAGTTCACACCGTCGGCGGCCTTGTCGACGAGCGACCCGGAGACCCTGATCGATCTGGCGTTGGCCGGCGCCGGCATCGTCCAGGCGGGCCTGCACCATGCCCTGGCGCACTTGCGCAGCGGCAAGCTCAAACTGCTCTTGCCCAGCCTGCACGACGCCGGCCAGCGCCAGATCGTCGTGCACTACCCGCACCGGCAATACCTGGCGCCGCGCGTGCGCGTGGTGGTTGATGGCCTGCTGGCCCACTTTGCGGGGGCGACCGAATTGCAACTGTCGGTCAAGCACCTGCTGGCCGAGCAGCCTGGCTGCGTGGCGCTGCCTGCCGAAGCGCGCGTGCAAGGCGCCAAGGTCAGGGCATCGCGTTGATGTGCTATCGCTGCGATTGGCAATGTTTCGTTGATGGCGGCGTAGCAAGACTCTAAAGTTAAGGCGCTATCAATTATCTGAAACTCAAAGGACTTCGCTATGACGACCGAATCCAAGTGCCCGTTCTCGGGTGGCGCAGGCAGCCACACCGTGTCCACTGCCCGCACCAACGCTGGCTGGTGGCCGAACCAGCTCAACCTGAAGATGCTGCACCAGCACTCGGCCAAGTCTGACCCCATGGGCGCGGGCTTCAACTACGCCGACGAGTTCAAGACGCTCGACCTGGACGCCGTGGTCAAGGACCTCACCGCCCTGATGACGGACTCGCAAGACTGGTGGCCGGCTGACTACGGCCACTACGGCCCCTTCTTCGTGCGCATGACCTGGCACGCCGCGGGCACCTACCGCATTGCCGACGGTCGCGGCGGCGCCGGCACCGGCGCGCAGCGCTTTGCGCCGCTCAACAGCTGGCCCGACAACGGCAACCTCGACAAGGCGCGCCGCCTGCTCTGGCCCATCAAGCAGAAGTACGGCCGCAAGCTGTCGTGGGCCGACCTGCTGGTGCTGACTGGCAATGTCGCAATGGATTCGATGGGCTTCAAGACTTTCGGTTTCGGCGGTGGCCGACCTGACATCTGGGAGCCCGAAGACGAGATCTACTGGGGCCCGGAAACCACCTGGCTGGGCGATGCCCGCTACAGCGGGGACCGCGAGCTCGCCAACCCACTCGGCGCGGTGCAGATGGGCCTGATCTACGTCAACCCCGAAGGCCCGAACGGCAAGCCCGACCCACTCGGCTCGGCGCGCGACATCCGCGAAACATTCGCCCGCATGGCGATGGACGACGAAGAGACCGTGGCGCTGGTCGCCGGTGGCCACACCTTCGGCAAGGCGCACGGCGCCGGCGATCCGGCCCTGGTCGGGCGCGAGCCCGAAGGTGCCGACATCGAAGAGCAGGGCCTGGGCTGGAAGAACCGCCTGGGCTCGGGCAAGGGCGTGCACACCACCACCAGCGGCATCGAAGGCGCCTGGACGCCCAACCCGATCAAATGGGACCACGGCTATTTCGAAACCCTGTTCGGCTACGAGTGGGAGCTGAGCAAGAGCCCTGCTGGCGCGCACCAGTGGAAGCCCACCGACCCGGCCGCAGCCACCACCGTGGTGGACGCGCACGACCCCACCAAGCGCCACGCGCCGATGATGTCCACCGCCGACATGGCGCTGCGCATGGACCCGGCCTACGAGAAGATCTCGCGCCGCTTCATGCAGAACCCGCAGCAACTGCACGATGCGTTCGCACGGGCCTGGTTCAAGCTGACGCACCGCGACATGGGGCCGCGCGCCCGCTACCTCGGCAAGCTGGTTCCCAAGGAAGTGCTGCTCTGGCAGGACCCGATCCCGGCGCTCGACCATGCCCTGGTCGACGAGCGCGACATCGCTGCGCTCAAGGCGCAGCTGCTCGCCAGCGGCCTGTCGGTCTCGCAATTGGTCACGACCGCCTGGGCCTCGGCGGCGAGCTTTCGCGGCAGCGACAAACGCGGTGGCGCCAACGGTGCGCGCATCCGCCTGGCGCCGCAGAAGGACTGGGCCGTCAACCAGCCGGCCGAACTGGCCCAGGTGCTGGCGCGGCTCGAGGCCATTCAGCAGGCCTTCAACGCTGCGCAATCAGGCGGCAAGAAGATCTCGTTGGCCGACTTGATCGTGCTGGGCGGCGCGGCTGCCGTCGAGGCGGCTGCCAAGCAGGCCGGCGTGGCCATCGCGGTGCCGTTCACACCGGGCCGCATGGACACCTCACAGGCGCAGACCGATGCGCACTCGTTTGCAGCGCTGGAGCCCGCGGCGGATGGCTTTCGCAACCACGTGCGCCCGGGGCTCGAGCCCGCCACGGCCGAGCTGCTGCTCGACCGCGCGAACCTGCTGACGCTGACCGCGCCGGAGATGACGGTGCTGGTCGGTGGCCTGCGTGTGCTTGGCGCGAATGTGGGCCAGGCCCAGCACGGTGTCTTCACCCAACGCCCGGGCGTGCTCAGCAATGACTTCTTCGTCAACTTGCTGGACATGCGCACCACATGGCAGAAGTCGGCCACGGCTGTCGGGGTGCTGGAGGGCCGCGACCGCGCGACCGGTGCGCTCAAGTGGACGGGCACCGTGGCCGATCTCGTGTTCGGCTCGAACGCCCAGTTGCGCTCCTTGGCCGAGGTCTATGCCGCCAGTGACGCGCAAGCGAGCTTCGTGCACGACTTCGTGGCTGCGTGGGCGAAGGTGATGAACCTCGATCGCTTCGACCTGGCATGAGTTGGCCACAGCCGCGGCCGGCCCCTCGGCCGCGGCTGCGCGCGGGTATGCGCGCTTGACAGTGCGGCGCGCAGGCGCAATCGTCACGGGTTGGAGGGGCCGCCTGGCCCCGTGTTTGGTTCCACAAGGAGTACCCCATGCGCGCGCATTTCGCTGTTCTGATTTGTGTGCTGGCCGTCGCGGCCTGTGCCACCGACGTGGCCGAGAAGCCCGTGGTCGGCCGCATCTCGGCGCTGCCCGCCATCCAGCATCCGGCCGACAACCCCAGCACGCCGGCCAAGGTGGCGCTGGGCGCGCAGCTGTTCATGGACAAGCGCCTGTCGGGCAGCGGCACCAACAACTGCCAGAGCTGCCACTACCGAGAGCTCGGCTGGACCGACGGCAAAGCGCTTTCGCGCCGAGACAACGGCGACATGAACACACGCCACACGCCGGCGCTGTACAACGTCGGCCACCAGTCGATCTGGTACTGGGACGGCCGCGCCGCCACGATGGAGGCGCAGACCCTGGCCGCCTGGCGCAATCAGATGAGCGTTGATCCGGCTGTGGCCGCCGCACGCATCGCCGCAGTGCCGGGCTATGCCACCCAGTTCCAGGCCGTGTTCGGCGCCCCCGCCAGCGCC
This sequence comes from Burkholderiales bacterium, assembly GCA_031403815.1. Classification (GTDB taxonomy): domain Bacteria; phylum Pseudomonadota; class Gammaproteobacteria; order Burkholderiales; family Burkholderiaceae_C; genus CADEEN01. The sequence continues at coordinate 13,062 of JANNGJ010000313.1, forward strand.
GAGACCATCGTCAAGGCCCTGACGGCCTACCTGCGCACCAAGAACAGCGAGAACTCGCCCTGGGACCGCTACGAGCAGGGCGACGTGAAGGCGGTGTCGAAAGACGCGGTCGAGGGCTACCAGCTGTTCACCGGCAAAGCACTTTGCGTGGCCTGCCACGCACCGCCGTTCTATGGCAACAGCACCTTCTTCAACATCGGCCTGGAGCATGGCAGAGACAAGCCCGATGTCGGCCGCTTCAACGTCACGAAACTCGAGGCCGACCGCGGTGCATTCAAGACGCCATCACTGCGCTCGGTCGCCTTGGGCGCGCCCTACTTCCACGATGGCAGCGTGGCCACATTGAAAGAGGCCGTGCGCTACATGGCCGGTGGCGGCAGGCCCGACCCGAACAAGACGCCGGTGCTGCAGCCGCGTGGCCTGAGCGAGGCCGAGATCGACAAGCTGGTGGCCTTTCTCACCAGTTTGACGAGCACCGAGGCTTGGCAGGCACCGACGCTGCCCTGAGCTTGCTTCGGGGCGCTGCAGCGCAGGCGGTCGGGGTGTCTCGATAAACGCTGGCGCCTTCTCAGGCAACGGCTTCATCGATGGCTTGCCACCACGACTCGACACGCGTTGGGTTGAGCTGGAACGAGTAGTGGTTGCCGCCGCTATTGGGCGGTTGATCCCAGCGGCGCGAGATGGGTTGGCCACTGAGGTGACAGTGCAGCAGGGTTCCAACGGCGCCGTGCGAAACGATGGCAATCGTTCCGGTGGTCTTGTCGCCTTGGACCAGCACTTCGACGGCACGCAAGATTCTTTGCTGTGCCGCATGGGCCGTCTCCCATCCGCGCACGGACTCATGCGGCCGAGCGAAGAACTGATCTGCCACCTGCTCGAACTCCTGAGGTGGCAGAAAGCCCGTGGCCGAGCGGTCGTTTTCACCGAGCTCAAGCATCTTTGTGACGCTCAGGCTGAGATGCTGCGCCAGGATGTCGGCCCCCTCCATGGCCTTGCGCTCCGTGCTGCTGTAGATCGACGTGATGGACGCAATCCAAGGCTGGCGAAGCGCAGCCTGCATGCGTGCGCGGCCAACGGCCGACAGCGGCCATTGCGGCACAGGAACATCTTTGCTGACCACCACATTTGGATGGCTGATGAAAATGATTCTGCGCATGGCAGTTTGCATCTGAAGACTTGAGCTCAAGGGCGTGTGCGCGCCCACCGACACCCCGCAGGGGGCGTCAGCCGGCAATTGCCGGCTCAACGAGCGTGGCCAGTAGGGCCAGCGACTCTTGCCACCAGAGGTAGCACATCTCCAGCGCAATGACGGCGGGCGCACCCGCTTGCATGATGCTGATGTCGGTGCCGCAGGACACGCGCGTCAACACCACCGTCACTTTCATCTCGCCGGGCAGGTACGGCGCGCGCAGCACGCGATGCAAGCGGACGGTGACTGTGCTCAGGGCAAGGCTCCCGGGGTTGCACCGCCCGACCGCCCTTACTGGCGCTGCTGAATCCCGGCGATGGCCCAGTTGCGGCTGTCGTCTGTGGGCTTGACCAGGTGCCACACCTCGTCAAACGGCGAGGCGGCGGCGCCGGCTTCTTCGATCATCTGGCCGGTGAAGCGCACGCTGACGATCTGGCGCTCGGCTTCGTCGGCGAAGTCAATCAACTGGGCATCGACCTTGACGACGTCGGTGTGCTGCTTGGCGTCGCCGCGGTCTTGCAGGTCCAGGCGCAGCGAAGCGAACAACTCGGGCGTGGTGAAGTTGCGCAGGTCGTTCAGGTCGGCAGTGTCGTTGGCCGCTTGCAGGCGGATGAAGATCATCTTGGCCAGACGCTCGAAAGCCTCGGTGTCGAAGCCGGCGGGCAGGCTGAGCACAGCAGGCGCCGCAACTTCGGCGGCAGGCGCCAGGCCGGGCACGCTCAGCGGCGGCTTCAGGTCGGAGCCGATCACCGGCGCCAGCGCATCGCGCTGCAGCGGGGCCTCGACCGGCTGCTGCATGCCAGGGCGCTCATCGACAAAGCGCGTGGGTGGCGCCACGGCCACTGGGCCGCTGGCACGACCGCCCGCACCCGCACCCGCGCCGGCCATGGCCAAGCCCGAGTTCTGCGCGCTGCCGCCGCCAAAGCGCCGCATCAGCAGGCGGATGACGAAGAAGGCGGCCACGGCCAGCAGGGCGATCATGACGAAATTGGCCAGGCCTTCGCCCATG
>JANNGJ010000314.1:0-6990 GCA_031403815.1 Burkholderiales bacterium
AGAGGTTGGTCGGCATCACGCTCACGTACTGCCGACCGTACTGCCGGTTGTAGCTCTCGGTGAGCTTGATGCCGGCAATCTTGGCAATCGCGTAGGGCTCATTGGTGGGCTCGAGCGGGCCGGTGAGCAGGGCGTCTTCGCTGATCGGCTGCGCGGCATTGCGCGGGTAGATGCAACTCGAGCCCAGGAACATCAGGCGCTGCACGCCGGCCAGGTGGGCGCCGTGGATCAAGTTCACTTCGATCAACAGGTTGTCGTAGATGAACTCGGCGCGGTAGGTGTTGTTGGCCTGGATGCCGCCGACCTTGGCCGCGCCGACAACAACGTAGTCGGGCCGCTGCTCGGCCAGGAAGGCATGCACGGCTGTCTGATTGGTCAGGTCGAGTTCGGCGCGCGTGCGTGTCAGCAGGTTGGTGCAGCCGCCGGCTTGCAGCCGGCGCACGATGGCGCTGCCGACCATGCCGCGGTGGCCGGTGACGAAGATCTTGGCGTTCTTGTCCATGGTGACTTCACTTGCGCCCGTAGGTGTCTTCGAAGCGCACGATATCGTCCTCACCCAGGTAAGACCCCGACTGCACCTCGATGATCTCGAGCGGCACCTTGCCGGGGTTGGCCAGGCGGTGTGTCTGGCCGAGCGGAATGTACGTGCTTTGATTTTCGCTCAGCACCATCACCTTGTCGCCATTCGTCACCTCGGCGGTCCCGCTGACCACGATCCAGTGCTCGGCGCGGTGGTGGTGCATTTGCAGGCTCAGGCTGGCGCCGGGTTTGACCATGATGCGCTTGACCTGGAAGCGCGGCCCCGAGTCGATGCTGTCGTACCAGCCCCAGGGGCGGTGCACCTTGCGGTGCAGGCTCTTCTCGCTGCGGCCCTGGGCTTCCAGCGTGGCGACGATTTTCTTCACGTCCTGGCTGCGCGAGCGGTCGGCCACCAGCACCGCGTCGGGGGTTTCGATCACCATCACGTCTTGCACCCCCACCACGCCCACCAGACGGCTGGTGGCGTGCACCAGGGTGTTGCGGCTGTCACGCACCATGGCGTCGCCGAGTGCGGCGTTGCCATCGGCGTCTTTTTCGGCCACTTGCCACACGGCATCCCAGGCCCCCAGGTCGTTCCAGCCGGCGGCCAGCGGCACCATGCGGATGTCGAAAGGGCTGCCGGGGCAGCGCTCCATCACGGCGTAGTCCACCGATTCTGAGGGCACGAGCGCGAACTCGGCTTTGCCAGGGCGCACGAAGCGGGCATCAGTGCTGCGCGCAGACCATGCCGCACGTGTCGTGCTGGCGATGTCGGGGCGGAAGTGTTCCATCGCCGCCAGCCATACCGAGGCGCGCACCACGAACATGCCGCTGTTCCAGGTGTAGTGGCCGTCGGCAAGGTAGCGCTCGGCGGTGGCCGGGTCGGGCTTCTCGACGAACTGCTCGACGCGGGCCGCGCCGGCGCCCGCGCCCGCGCCCGTGCTCTTGATGTAGCCGTAGCCGGTTTCAGGCCGGTCAGGCGTGATGCCGAGCACGACGATCGCGCCGTCGGCCGCTGCGCGCATGGCAGCTTGCAGGGCGCGCGTGAAGGCGCCCAGGTCGGCCATGGTGTGGTCGGCCGCCACGACCACCAGCACCGGGTCGGCACCGCCCTCGGCAGCTTGCAGCGCGGCCAGCGTCATGGCGGGCGCCGTGTTGCGTGCGCTGGGTTCCAGCACCACCATGCCCGGGTCGCCACCAGCCTCGCGTAATTGGTCGAGCACCAGGAAGCGGTGCTCCTCGTTGCCCACGGTCAACGGTGCGGCCAGCGCGATGTCGTCGGCGGCCAGGTCCTGAAGGCGCTGCACCGCTTGTTGGAACAGGCTGCGGTTGTCAGCCGTTAGCACCAGGAACTGCTTGGGGTAGCCGGCGCGCGACAAGGGCCACAGGCGCGTGCCGCTGCCCCCAGCCATGATCACGGGTTGTACAGGAATGGGTGTCTTCATGGGCTCGATTAGAAAGTGTCGGCCTGGGCTAGCGGCGGCGCGGCAGCGTCCTTGGCGGCCAAGAGGGGCGCGCTGCCCAGGGCCGGCCAGTCGATGCCGATGGCTGCGTCGTTCCAGGCGATCGCGCGTTCGCAATCGCGGGCGTAGTAGTCGGTGGTCTTATACAGGAAGTTTGTGTCGTCTTCGAGCGCCATGAAACCGTGGGCGAAGCCGGGCGGGATCCACAACTGACGCTGGCTTGCAGCATCGAGCGTCATCCCGAACCAGCGGCCAAAGGTGGCGGAGCTGCGGCGAATGTCTACCGCCACGTCGAACGCACTGCCGCGCACCACGCGCACCAGCTTGCCCTGGGCGTGCGGCGCCAACTGGTAGTGCAGGCCGCGCAGCACACCGCGCTGCGAACATGAGTGGTTGTCTTGCACGAAGTTCACGCTGTGGCCCACGGCGGCGTCGAACGCGCGCTGGTTGAAGCTCTCCAGGAAGTAGCCGCGTTCGTCGCCGAACACCTTGGGCTCCAGGATCAGCAGGCCGGGCAGGGAGGTAGGGGCAATCTGCATGGGCGTCAGTGCGAGCGCGTCGTCAGGCGCAGCACGTCAAGGCCTTCGAAGCGAAGGAAGTCACGATCAAACGTGACAAAGCGAAGACCGGCCGCCTTGGCGAACGCCGCCAAGTACATGTCTGTCACCAAGCGGGGCGCCGGATTGCCACCCTCGCTGCCATCGATCATGCGTAGGAACAGCGCCGTGCAGCGCTCTGGCTCGCCCAGGAATCCGACCTCTGGCATGGCCATGAAGCTGTCATAGACCGCGGCTGCCTTCGGCAGTGTGACGGTGGCCTCCCCCATCACCTTGGGTTGGCAAAGAAGCCGAAGCAAAGCCAGCATGGTGACACGGTTGAACCATACCGAGGGCAGGTCCTGCTGCTGCCAGTAAGCTTGTGCAGCGGCGTGGTGTGGGTGGGAGGGCGCCGACAGCGCGAGCCAGACGTTGACGTCTGGCAGGTCGCCGCGCTGCAATGCCAAGCCCGGTGCTCGGCGTGGTTGCGCCTTACTCGCCATCGAGCAGCTCGAACAGGCGCGCGTTGCTTGGGTTCTTGATCGCCAGGGGCCGTTTCGAAACGATGGTCGGCAGTTTGCTGCGTGCAACCACCGAGGGCTTGGCGCCGCGCTGTGCCAAGCCACGCTCGACCAACTCGGCGATCAGGCTCTTGAGCGTTGTGCCGTCGAGCGCGGCCTGCGCCTTGAGCTGGCGCAGCAGCGCGTCGGGAAGATCCAGGGTGGTTCGCATGGGCGTCAGTCTAGCAGCTTGATGCAAACGCACAATGATGCGTTGGCATCAGTTGGTGCCGCTCAGTAAACCCGGTCATGCAGCACCTTGAGCAGGTACTGGCCATAGCCGTTCTTGAGCATCGGCTGGGCCAGCGCTTCAAGCTGCGCGGCGTCGATCCAGCCACTGCGAAAGGCGATCTCTTCCGGGCAGGCGACTTTCAGGCCCTGGCGCTTTTCCAGAGTGGCGATGAACTGGCCGGCTTCCATCAGACTGTCGTGGGTGCCGGTGTCGAGCCAGGCGTAGCCGCGGCCCATGATCTCGACGTTGAGCTCGCCTTGGCGCAGGTAGGCGGCGTTGACGTCGGTGATCTCGAGCTCGCCGCGCGGGCTGGGCTTGATGGCCGCGGCGATGTCGCACACCTGGGCGTCATAGAAATACAGGCCGGTGACGGCGTAGTTGCTCTTCGGGGCCTTGGGCTTTTCTTCGATGCTGTGCGCTCGGCGTTGCGCGTCGAAAGCCACCACGCCGTAGCGCTCGGGGTCATGCACGTGGTACGCGAAAACGCTGGCACCCTGGGTGCGTTCGGCCGCGCTGCCGAGCAGGCGCTGGAAGTCGTGGCCGTAGAAGATGTTGTCGCCCAACACCAGGGCGCTCGGCTTGCCGCCGACAAAGTCGCGGCCGAGGATGAAAGCCTGCGCCAGGCCATCCGGGCTGGGTTGCACGCAGTAGCGGATGCTCATGCCCCAGCGGCTGCCGTCGCCGAGCAAGGCCTCGAAACGCGGCGTGTCCTGCGGCGTGCTGATCAGCAGCACCTCGCGGATGCCGGCCAGCATCAACGTGGCCAGCGGGTAATAGACCATCGGCTTGTCGTACACCGGCAGCAACTGCTTGCTCAGGGCCAGCGTGGCCGGGTGCAGGCGCGAGCCGGAGCCGCCGGCCAGGATGATGCCTTTGCGGTTTGTCATTTTCCGTAAGCCTCGCTCAGCATGCGTTCGACGCCGGCTTGCCATGGCGGCAGCGTCAATTTGAAACTGCGGCGCAGTTTGTCGGTGGCCAGGCGCGAATTCAGCGGGCGCCGGGCGGGCGTGGGGTAGGCGCTGGTTGGCACGGGCTTGACGGCATCGGCGGCCACCTTCACCGGCAGGCCCTGCGCGCGCGCCCACTCGATGACGAAACGGGCGTAGCCGTGCCAATGGGTTTCACCGGCCGCCACGGCGTGGTAGGTGCCGCCGAGTTGCGGGTCGCGTTGCAACGAGGGCAGGGCGTGGGCGGTGATGTCGGCCAGCAAGTCGGCGCCGGTCGGTGCGCCGAACTGATCGTCGATAACGGCGAGCGCGTCTCGCTCTGCCGCGAGCTTCAACATCGTGCGGGCGAAATTGCCGCCGCGCGCGGCATAGACCCAGCTGGTGCGCAAGATGAGGTGCTTGCAGCCGCTGGCGCGGATGTGGTTCTCACCGTCGAGTTTGGTGCGGCCATAGACGCTGAGGGGGCCCGTGGCAGCGCTCTCGTCGCGCGGCTGGTCGCCGCTGCCGTCGAAGACATAGTCGGTGCTGTAGTGCACCAGCCAGGCGCCGAGTGTGGCGGCTTCGGTGGCCAGCACTCGAGGCGCTTCAGCGTTCAGGGTGGCCGCGAACGCGGGCTCGCTCTCGGCCTTGTCGACTGCGGTGTGGGCCGCGGCATTCACGATCACGTCGGGACGCAGTGCGCGTACCGTGTCTGCCAGCGTGGCGGGGCGGCTGAAGTCGGCGTGGAAGTCCGTGCTGTCGAAGTCGAGCGCAGTCAGGTCACCGAGTGTGCTCAGGGACCGCTGCAACTCCCAGCCGACCTGGCCACCTTTGCCGAACAGCAGGATCTTCATGCTGGAGCTTCAGCGCGAGCTGTAGTTCGCCGCGACCCAGTCGCGGTAGCCGCCACTCTGCACGTCGGCCACCCAGGCCGTGTTGGCCAGGTACCACTGCACTGTCTTGCGGATGCCGGTCTCGAAGGTCTCGGCCGGGCGCCAGCCCAGTTCGCGCTCGATCTTGCGCGCGTCGATGGCGTAGCGGCGGTCGTGACCCGGGCGGTCGGTCACGTGCGTGATCAGGCGGCGGTAGGAGCCGGCCGGGTCGGGCTTCAACTCGTCGAGCAGAGCACAGACGGTGTGCACGATCTCGAGGTTGGCCTTCTCGTTCCAGCCGCCGATGTTGTAGGTCTCGCCGAGCCGGCCACCGGCGAGCACGGCGCGGATGGCGCTGGCGTGGTCGCGCACGTAGAGCCAGTCGCGCACCTGCTGGCCGTCGCCATACACCGGCAAGGGCTTGCCGGCCAGGGCGTTGACGATCATCAGCGGGATCAACTTCTCGGGGAAGTGGTAGGGGCCGTAGTTGTTCGAGCAGTTGGTCGTCACCACAGGCAGGCCGTAGGTGTGGTGCCAGGCGCGCACCAGGTGATCGCTGGCCGCCTTGCTCGCCGAGTAGGGGCTGTTCGGCTCGTAGGGGTGGGTTTCCGTGAACGCCGCCGCACCGGGGGCCAGCGAGCCGTAGACCTCGTCGGTCGACACATGGTGGAAGCGGAACGTGGCTTTCTCGGGGGCGGGCAAGCTGCTCCAGAAGGCCCGCACTGCTTCGAGCAACGTGAAAGTGCCCATCACATTGGTGTGCATGAACTCGCCCGGGCCGTGGATGCTCCGGTCGACATGGCTCTCGGCCGCAAAGTGCAGCACGGCGCGCGGCTGGTGTTCGGCCAGTAGGCGGTCGAGCATGGCGCGGTCGCCGATGTCGCCTTGCACGAAGACATGCCGTGCGTCGTCCTTGACGGCATCCAGGTTGTGCAGGTTGCCGGCGTAGGTGAGCGCGTCGAGGTTGAGCACAGGCTCGCCCACAGCGTCGAGCCAGTCGAGCACGAAGTTGCTGCCGATGAAGCCGGCGCCGCCGGTGACGAGGAGGGTCATGCGCAGTTCACCGCAGTTTCAATCGAGTGCGGCGCGAAGCTGCGCCAGTTTCGCGGCTCTTTCAGGGCGGGCCGCATTCAGGCGCCAGAAGTGGCGGGTGACAACAAACACAGCCAGCAGCAGCAGGGCTGCTAGCGTGGAGGCCACCGCCGTGATCCCGCGCTTGGGTTTGCTCTTGCGCTCGGCCGGCTTGGCCACGTCAACCACCTGGATCAGCGCGCCCTCGCGGCTCTCGTCCAGGCGCGCCAGTTCGTATTGCCTGGAGAACAGCTCGAACAGGGTCTCCTGGTACTTGAACTCGCGGAACTTGCTGATGTAGTCCGGCCCACCCGTCAGATCGGTGGTGGCTTCCGTCTTGCCCAGCTGCGCGCGCAGGGCGCCGAGCATGGTCTGCGCTTGCTGCACTTCTGGTGTGGTCTCCGACAGGTTGCGGCGCAGGGTCTGCAGCCGCACTTCCGCCGCCGTGACCTCCGCCTTCAACCGAGCGTAGCCTTCGGCAGCGGCCTTGGGCTCGGCCTTCAGCGCGCCGGGGTTGAAGCCGCTGGCCTGCAGCGCCTGCTGCGCGCTGGTCAACTCGTCGCGCGTCTTCTTCAATTGGGTCTCGAAGAACAGGCGGCGTTGCTGGGCTTCCGTCAGCGCGAGCTGCGAGGTCAGCCGGCGCAACTCGTCGACATGGCGGTTGGCCATAGCCGCCGCGCGCTCGGGGTCGATGTCATCGACTTCGACTGTGATCAGCCCGTCTTTCTTGCCCATCGAGATGCGTGCGTTCTCGGCCAGCTCCTGGCGGGCTTGGAAGCGGTATTCCTCGTCATAGACCTGCATCAGCTTG
>JANNGJ010000315.1:0-4992 GCA_031403815.1 Burkholderiales bacterium
GGATCCATGCCGCTGTGACAGCCGGTGCAGTGATTGTGTCAACGCGTCGGGCAGTACCGTCGTGTCCCAATCGATCAGTGCCAACACCAAAAGCGCGGCAACGAACCCACACCAAAGCAAAGTGGTCGGCTGTGCGCCAAAACGCCAGCCAACGGCCGCGAACATCACTGCGGTGGCCGACTCGACTACCGGGTAGCGTGCTGAGATGCGTGCGCCGCAGACCGAGCAGCGGCCTTTCAACCATAGCCAACCCATCAGTGGCAGGTTCTCATGCCAGGTGAGTTGGTGGCCGCAGGCCGGGCAGCGTGACCGCGGTCGCGCGATGGTCAAAGGCGCAAGCGCCGCGACGGCCAGGCCCAAGGCGCCGGCCGTACGCTGGTGCTCGACGGCGGGGCCTGCCTTGGCGTCCTTTGGAGCAAAGACACGGCGCCATGATTCGGCATCTGCCAATTGGTGCGCAACGTCGGTCCACCACTGCCGCTCGAGGATCAGCGGCAGGCGGTGGATCACGACATTGAGAAAGCTGCCGACACACAGACCCAGCACGGCCAGGGCAAAGGGCGAGAGCAGCAGGTCCAGCGGCAACAACGCCGTCATCGGCGCTGCATCAGACGACCGCACCGAGCTTGAAGATCGGCAGGTACATCGAGACCACGATACCGCCGATCACCACGCCCAGGATGACGATGATGAAAGGCTCCATCAGGCTCGACAGGCCTTTGACCATCTCGTCAACCTCGTCCTCATAGAACTCAGCCGCCTTGCCCAGCATGTGGTCGAGCGAACCTGACTCTTCACCGATTGAAGTCATCTGCAGGACCATGGTCGGAAACACACCCGTGTTTTGCATCGCCATCGTCAGGGACGTGCCGGTCGAAACCTCTTTCTGGATCTGCTCTGTCGCGATCGCGTAGACCGCGTTGCCGGAGGCGCCGCCGACCGAGTACAGCGCTTCAACCAGCGGCACACCCGCGCCGAACATGGTCGACAACGTACGTGTCCAACGCGCCAGCACCGCCTTGCGAATCAACTCGCCAAACACCGGGGTGCGCAGGAACAAGCGGTCCATGACCATTTGCATCTTCTCGGAGCGGCGCCAGGACTGAAGAAAGAAGTAGCCGCCGCCGATCATGACGCCGAACAACAGCCACCAGTACTGTACGAACTGGTCAGACAGCCACATCACAGCCAGCGTCGGTGCCGGCAAGTCGGCGCCAAAGGACGAGAAGACTTGCTTGAAGGCCGGGATCACGAAGATCATGATCACCGCCAGCACCACGAAGGCCACCACCATCACGGCGGTCGGGTACATCAGCGCCGACTTGATCTTGCTCTTCAGGGCCAGCGTCTTTTCTTCGTAAACCGCCAGGCGGTCGAGAATCTGCTCCAGGATACCGGCGGCCTCGCCGGCCTCGACCAGGTTGCAGTACAGCGCATTGAACTGCATCGGGTGCTTGCGGAAGGCAACCGACAGGCTGGTACCGGTCTCGACATCGGTGCGGATGTCGTTGAGCAGTTTGGTCATGCGCGGATTGGTGCTACCGCGGCCCACGATGTCAAAGGCTTGCAGCAAGGGCACGCCGGCCTTCATCATCGTCGCCAACTGGCGCGTGAAGATGGCCACGTCTTTCTGCTTGATCGACGAGCCACCGCGCATGCGGCGCTTCTTGACCTTGGTGACCAGAATGCCTTGGCGCCGCAGGGTTGCACTGACCGCCGCTTCGCCGGCCGACCGCACTTCACCCCTGACGACCTTGCCGGTCTTGTCCTTGCCTTCCCACTCGAAGACGAAGTCTTTGATATCCCTTGCGGCTACCGCAGTCGCCATAGAGCCTCCGAGGCCTGGTTGCTTTGTGATTGAAGACAGCGAGAAAGCACCATCACTCGTTGGTCACGGTGATGATTTCCTCAAGCGTCGTGACGCCGACGCGCACCTTGGCCAAGCCTGCCTGGCGCAGGTCGCGCACACCGTTGCGATTTGCTTCGTGCTGAATGTCGAGCGCTGAGCCTTCAGCCAGGATGATGCGCTGCATCTCTTCTGTGATCGGCATCACCTGATAGATGCCCACGCGGCCCTTGTAGCCATTGCTGCAGGCTGAACAGCCGACGGCCTTGTAGGGCTTCCAAGCACCGTCGATGTCGGCGTCGGCGAAGCCGGCCCGCTTCAGCGCGTCGCGAGGGTACTCGACCGTAGTCTTGCAAACCTCGCACAGCCGCCGCGCCAGGCGCTGTGCGGTGACCAGCAACACGCTCGAGGCGATATTGAAAGGAGCCACGCCCATGTTGAGCAGGCGGGTCAGCGTGCCGGGGGCGTCATTGGTGTGCAAGGTGGACAACACCAAGTGTCCGGTCTGGGCCGCCTTGATCGCAATGTCGGCGGTCTCCAGGTCGCGGATTTCGCCCACCATGATGATGTCAGGGTCCTGACGCAGGAAGGCCTTGAGGGCGACGGAGAAGGTCGTGCCGGCCTTGTCGTTGACGTTTACCTGGTTCACGCCAGGCAAGTTGATTTCAGCCGGGTCTTCCACGGTTGAAATGTTCACGCCGGGCTGATTCAGGATGTTCAGGCACGTGTACAAGGAGACCGTCTTGCCGGAGCCGGTTGGCCCCGTGACCAGCACCATGCCGTAGGGCCGCTGGATCGCCGACATCAGGCGTTCCTTCTCGATCTTCTCGTAGCCCAGCGCGTCGATGCCGAGCTTGGCCGAAGACGGATCGAGGATCCGGATCACGATTTTTTCGCCAAACAGGGTTGGCAGGGTGCTGACGCGGAAGTCGATCGCGCGATTGCCGAACTTGAGTTTCATCCGCCCGTCTTGCGGCACACGCTTCTCGGCGATGTCCATCCGGCTGATGACCTTGATTCGCGAAGCCAGCTTGTCCTTGATTGCGATCGGGGGCTGGGTGATCTCGCGCAACTCGCCGTCTACCCGGAAACGGACGCGGTAGTGGTACTCATAGGGCTCGAAATGCAAGTCCGATGCGCGCGCATTGATCGCGTCGATCAACATCTTTTGCAAGAACCGGACGACTGGAGCGTCTTCGACTTCTTGCGAAACGTCGGTGCTTGACTCCTGCTCAGCGCCGGCGTCGTCAGTGACGTCGAAGTCAAAGTCGCCGACCGCCAGGGACTCGATGACGTCGCTTGCGCTCGCGCCGCTGTTGGCCAGCAACTTGGCCAGCTTGTCGTACTCGACCACGACCCATTCAGGCGACAGCTGCGTGGCGAACTTGATGCGCTCGACAGCTTCCTGGTCGGTCGGGTCCGCGCCGCCGATGAACAGGCGGTTGCCGCGCTTGCCCAGGACGACGACCTGATATTGGCCTACCAGCTTGTTGTCGATCACATTGCGCGGCAGGCGCTCGGCATCGACTGCGGTCAGGTCGAGCACGGGCAGCGCCAAGGCGCCCGCCAGTGTGTGCGCCAAGTCGGCGGCGGAGACGGATCCGGCGGCGATCAGCGCCGAAACAAAGCTTGTCTTTCGGTCCGCGGCGGACTTGACCAGCGCCTCCGCAGCTTTGGCGCCAAGTTTGCCCGCGTGCACGAGCACCCGGGCAACGCCGGACAGCGAGGAGTGAGGAGCTTCAGCCAGCGTATCCACGTGAGGGGCGTCAATTCACATTGCAAAGGGGCTTCACGATCATCGCTGATCCCTATGGCACTGTAAATTGGCTCGCTCCCGCATGTCGGCAACAGTTCACACCGGCAGCGGCTGATTCACGATGCCTGTGCGAGCGGGTCAAGACAGGCCGACTGTTGGATATGGTCGGGGTGAGAGGATTCGAACCTCCGGCCTCTACGTCCCGAACGTAGCGCTCTACCAGGCTAAGCTACACCCCGATGACCGACGTGACGACCACGTAGGCCTTCTTCCAGTCGATCTGCCTCAAGACGACCGATCAACTGATCGAGCACAAAATTCTAGCAGAGCGTCTCGCTGGGGCGAGGGTGCCAGGTGGCGCAGGCAAGTGCGCGCCACCGCGGCCTCGTCGCGAGCCACCTGCCGAGCGGCCTCCAGGGCGCCAGTTCGACGCACGACCGCGACGATTTCAGCGAGCCGCGCCACCTCGCCGTGCTCGATGGCGTGCCGCATCATGTTGCGCTCCGCAGTGGTGCTGCGGGCCATCGCAAGGAGCAGGGGTAGCGTAGGTTTGCCCTCACGCAAGTCGTCGCCGACGTTCTTGCCCAAGGCTTGCGTCTCGCCATCGTAGTCCAGCAAGTCGTCGATCAACTGGAACGCCGTCCCGAGTGAGCGCCCATAGTTCGCGCAGGCCTCTTCGATGGCGGTGTCTGCGCCCGCCAGCAACGCACCCAGCCGCGCGCTGGCCTCGAACAACTTGGCGGTCTTGAAACGGATGACACGCAAATACTCGTCGACGGCGAGGTCGGGGTCATGCATGTTCATGAGTTGCAGGACCTCCCCTTCCGCAATGACATTCGTGGCGTCGGCCAAAACGTCCAGAACGCGCAGGTTCTTGACACCGACCATCATTTGGAAGGCGCGCGAGTAGAGAAAGTCGCCCACGAGCACGCTGGCGGCATTGCCGAACACGGCGTTGGCGGTCTTGCGCCCTCGTCGAAGCGATGACTCGTCGACAACGTCGTCGTGCAGCAGAGTCGCCGTGTGGATGAACTCGACCGTCGCTGCCAATGTGAGCTGTTCAGGCCCCTGAAAGCCGAGCGCGCCAGCGAACAGCAAAACCAGGCGCGGACGGATGCGTTTACCCCCCGCGCTGACGATGTACTGGGCAATCTGATTGATCAACGCCACATCGGAGCGGAGGTGGTCCGCGATGACGACATCGACTTGCGCCATCTGCGCCGCAATGGGGTCGACAGCAGGCGCAGGGCTGTGTCGATCGGCGGTGGCAACTGGGGGCATGGAGGCGGGGTGGCGCAGAAAGGCGCGAGGAGATTATAGGAATGGCGCCGCTCAAGCACCGTCAAGGGGGCAAAGGTGTTCCCGAAACACCGCGTCTGTGCTAGACTCC
>JANNGJ010000316.1:0-2844 GCA_031403815.1 Burkholderiales bacterium
GCGCGCGCGCGCTTGTAGGTTCGCACCCACCACAGCAGGATGGACGTGGTGAGCAGGAAGCCGACCACCAACCACCAGCCGCCTTGCGCCAAAGGCGGAATGCTCAGGCCGAAGGCTGGCGGTGGCGGCTCCAGGGCGAGCCAGAACAACTGGCGGATCAGCTGCAGTGGGCTCCAGTCCACCGAGGCCAACATGTTGAAGCCGATGATGTTGAACGCCAGCGTGCCGAAGACCAGCGACGCTACGCCCAGGCCGCCGAGGTAGATGGGCCCGATCTGGGCATTGCCTATGCGGCCCAGCAGGTGCCACAGGAAGGGCGTGCCGGTGCGACGCCAGTCGCCGCGCGGCAGGGCCGGGCCGCCGTGCAAGGGCCCGGTGGGCTGCACTTCGGTAAAAAGGTTCTGGTTCTCTATCGAGAACAGCGGCTGGAACTGAGCCATGGGTTTTTTCTCCTCGCTGCGCTGCTGAAGGGGTGCGGCCGGGTGTCACTTGCCCCAGATGGGCATGTTCAGCCACCAGCCCCACCACTCGGGCCAGCCGCGGGTCCAGAACGGGCCGCTGACCACGATGCACAGTGCCGCGAACCACACTGCCGCCAAGGCCAGGAACAGGCCGACGCGGTGGATGCCCAGGGTGCCGACCGAGTAGCCGATGAAGTCGCGGAAAAAGGTGTCTTCGTGTTCCGGCGTCTTCACCATCTGGCCCTTGCCGGGGTTGGTGGACGACAGCACCAGGCCGCCGTGCATGGACAGGGCCAGCGTGGTGGCAAAGAACAGGCTCGCGGCGATCATGTGCCACGGGTTGTAGTGGAAGTGCAGGAACTGGTAGGCCACGTTGCTGACCCAGTCGAGGTGGCTGTAGATGCCGTAGGGGAAGGCGTGGCCCCAGGCGCCCATCAGCACCGGGCGAATGACTTGCAGCGTGGCGTAGGCCAGGATGGCGAAGGCGAAGGCGACGGGCACGTGCAGGCCCATGCCCAGTTTGCGGCAGATCTCGACCTCACGCAGCGCCCAGGAGCCGAAGGCGCCGAGTGCGCACACCGTGATGATTTGCCACAGGCCGCCTTCCATCAGCGGCGCCATGCGCAGGCCGTAGGCCAGGTCGGGCGGCGCAATGCTGATTTGCCAAAGATTCCAGGTCGGGCCCATGGCCGCGCCCCAGACGATCATGGTGGTTCCCAGCAGCGCGAAGAAGGCTGTGGTCACGCCGAAGAAGCCGACGTAGAACGGGCCGACCCAGAAGTCGAACAGGTCGCCCCCGATGAGGGTGCCTCCGCGGACGCGGTACTTGCGCTCAAAGCTCAGCATGGCCATGTTGTTTCCTCCAAGCACGCGCCGTTGTGCGCGGCTCTAGGGTGCAATTTCGTGGTCTAAACCAAGGAACAAAACATGACGGGCGCTCTGTTCGCACAGACCCAGGCGCGCCCGCCATGGGAAACGGCTTGACGCCGTTACTTGGGCATTGGCGCGTTTTGCGCGGCCTTCGCGGCTTTCACCGTGTCGGGATGCCAAGTGTTGATGTTGTACCGATCGCCACTGATTTGAATCAGATGGATGCTCGTCGAAACGAACGCGATCAGCAGACCGGTCAGGATGATCGCCTTGCGGGGATCGACAATTCGCCAGTAACGCCACATGTTGCTTTCCTTTGTATTAACTCAGTTGGGAAATGACGGTGTAGACAGCGCTTTTGACGCCATCAAACATCGACCTCGCGCCCTCTGCCCCCGGCAGAAAGGTGCGCCAGTTCTGTGCACTCAGCATCGAAGCCAGTGCCACGACGCCGAACACGATGAACATCACGAAGAAGATGCCGTGAAAGCCCTTGAGGGAGCCTTCGCGGTGCGTCGTCGTGGGGTAGACAGCGGATTCATGTGTCATGGATTGCCTCTCAGTCGAGTCTCAGAACCAGGGACGCCAGATCCAAACCAGGCTGTGGGCGAAGAAGGCACCAGCGGCCCACAGCAAGTACCCTTGGATGTAGTACTTGTGGAACTCCTGGCATTCCTCGTCGTTCAGACCAGACGGATTCACGTTTGAAGCCATAGCTCAAACTCCTCCAGAAAACGCCTTGCGGCGACAACCACACCCGAGGGTGTGGACAGAAACCACGGCCGCTGTTGAGGCGGCAATGGACATGCGCACGGGTTGACCCAGCACGCTTGTTCGGGTGGCGAAGGCACAGGGGCAGTTCATGCCACGGCCTGCGCCTTGGGTGCGCCGAAAAGGCGCACCAGGGCATCGATGTCGACGCTGTCGGCGCCTCGCTGGCGGGCCTCGGCCTCGGCCATGTCGCGCATGCGCTTGGCCGCCGAGATGCGCACCAGCACCGGCTCGGCCTCGATCAGGTCCTGCAGCCGTTCCTGGGCTTCGTCGTCCCACGGCAAAGGCTTGGCCAGACGGCTCGGCGTGGCTTCGACCTTGTCCATCTCGGTGCCCAGGGGCAGGATGTGGAACAGGGCGTCGAACAGGGCGTTGCAGAACTCCTGGATCAGGTAGGTCGCCCCGGAGTAGCCCATGAAGGGCGTGCCGGTGTGGCGCCGGATCAGCGGCAGCGGAAACGACGCCGGGATGAAAGTCGTCTTCATCATGCCGCCGCCACCGCACTCGGCCAAGTACATGCGCTCGTTGTAGCTGCCGTAGAGCACCAGGGGCGTCTTGTCTTTGATCAGGCGCCGCACTTCGGCGTTGTCGGTCTTGGCCCCCGCCAGGCGCGCCACCGCGAAGTTGCAGGGCAGGCCCATCTCGACTTCGAGGAAGTGGCGGATGCCGCGGGTGTAGGTTTCGTTGGCCACCACGCCGAAGCTGGCGGTGGCGAAGAAGTCTTGCGTCACGCTGCGCCACA
>JANNGJ010000317.1:0-6209 GCA_031403815.1 Burkholderiales bacterium
GGTGCGGGAGGAACCCCGCGGGGTAGACCTCGCCGTCGTAGGCGACGAAGACGATCCCCTTGCCGTCCCGGGTCGCGGCGGTGTGCGCCCGGGCGCGCCCCACCGGCGGTCCCATCAGGTCGGCGAGCCTGCGGGCGACGAGACTGGCAGCGCCGGGGACCTCCCGGTGACTGTCTCAGAAAGCCCACCGCCATGCGCAGCGCCGACACCCTGACCGCCGATCTGTTCACCGAGGCCCTGCCCCATGCCCCGGCCGTGAAGCCTGTCGATGCCGATGGCTTCGAGATCGGCTGGGACTTCGCCCACTACCGACTCACCCCGCCCGCAGCGCAATTGGCCGAGGGCCAAGCCGTGCGCCAAGGCTGGCTGGCCGGGGCGGCGGTGTTCGGCGCTCGCACCTTGAAGCCGACACCGCAGGTGCGCGCCTGGCTGCAGCTGCGCCTGGGCGCCTGGCAGCGCGGCTGTGCGTTCGAGAGCGTGCAGGTCACGCCGCACTTCCTGGCCCAGATCGACGTGCCGGTGTGCCCTGTCACGCGCCTCGCGCTGGGCAGCGCACGCGGCACCGGCAACGACGCGGTGGTCGAGCGGGTCGGCTCGGGCGCCGGCTACGCCGCCGGCAACCTGGCCACAATGAGTGTGCGCGCAGTGCAAGCCAAGGCTGCGTTGACTTGGCAGGAGGCGCTGACCGTCGTGCGCCGCCTCGAAGCCTCGGGTCTGGACACGCTCGATGGCCTGGCGCCGGCACAGTGGACACGCCTGGCGGTGCTGATGAGCTTCGTCACGCCGCTGCCGCATGCCGCGGCCGCGGTCCTGCCGCTGCGGGTGCTGCCGCCCAACCGGCTGCGCCTGCTCAACGCGGTGCAGGCGTTGCAGGCCGTCGTGACGCTGGCGTTCACCCAGGCCCAAGCTGTACCGCGCTTGCGTGAGCTGATGAAGCACCTGCCGGCCCATGCCAAGCATGACTTCCAGGTCTTCGTGCTCACGCTGCAAGCGCGGCGCCTGGGCGCTGGCAGCCAGGCCACCGGCGCCGAACTGCGCCATGCGCTCGAAGACGCCTGGGCCGACGCCGCGCTGAATCGTCGCTGGCAGCGCTTTGCGCTGCAGTTGGACGAGACCCTCTGCGAACACCTGGTGCGCCTGGCTGCGCGCCTCGGCTTGGGCGGCAAGGCCTGGCAGTGGCTGCCGGGCGCAACCGCCACCGAAGGCTGGGCGTTGCCCGATGGCGGCCAGGCCGGACCGCAGCCGGGCTGGGCGCGCGCCAAGCCGCCGGTGAAGACGAGCAGCCCGGGGCCTACCATGGCAGCATGCAGACCCTCGACGTCGATGTACTCATCATCGGTGCCGGCATCGCCGGTGCCTCGTTAGCGTTCTTCCTCGCGCCGCAGACCCGCGTGGCGGTGCTCGAGCGTGAGCCGCAGCCGGGCCTGCACACCACCGGGCGTTCGGCGGCGATGTTCATGGAGAGCTACGGCCCGGCCCAGGTGCGCGCATTGACACGCGCCAGCCGCGCGTTTCTCGAAGCACCGTTCGACAGCGAGGCACCGCTCATCACGCCGCGGGGCGCGCTGTTCATCGCCCGTGCCGATCAATTGGCGGCTGTGCACACGCTGCACGAGCAGCTGCGCCGCGAGGGCACACACGCCCGCTTGCTCGACAGCGCCGCAGCCCGGGCCCGCGTGCCCGTGCTGCGCGAAGAAGCGACGGCGTTGGCACTGCTCGACGACGATTCGGCCGACATCGACGTCGATCGCCTGCACCAGCGCTTCCTGCGGGGTGCGCGGCGACAGGGCGCGCAGCTGTTCCTGAATGCCGACGTGCAAGCCATCGAGTGTTCGGCCGGCCACTGGCAGGTCTCGACCGCGACGCACCGCTTCACGGCGCCGCGCCTGGTGAATGCCGCAGGCGCCTGGGCCGACAGCATTGCGGCGCAGGCCGGCGTGGCCCCGCTCGGGCTGGAACCGCGCCGGCGCAGCGCCTTCACTTTTGCGCCGCCCGCAGGCAGCGAGGTCCAGGCCTGGCCCTGCGTCGCCGACATCGACGAGAGCTTCTACTTCAAGCCCGACGCCGGCGTGCTGCTCGGCTCACCCGCCAACGCCGACCCGGTGCCGCCGCATGACGTGGTGGCCGAAGAACTCGACATCGCCACCGGCATCGCGCGCATCGAGGCCGCGACCACGCTCACCATCCGCCGCCCGCTGCGCACCTGGGCCGGTCTGCGCAGCTTCGTCCCCGACGGCGCCTTGGTCGGCGGTTTCGACGACGCGGTACCGGGCTTCTTCTGGTGCTGCGGCCAGGGCGGTTACGGCATCCAGACCAGCCCGGCGATGGGCCAGGCCTGTGCGGCACGCCTCTTGGGCCGGCCGCTGCCGGCGCACATCGCCGATCAGGGCCTGAGCTTCGCCGATCTGGCGCCCCGGCGCTGAGCGCGTCAGGGTGCACCGGGGTGCGCCGACTCCAGACCCAAGGCCACTCGGGCCTCGTACTCACGATCCAGCAGCCCCATCACCACCAGCGACTCATAACCCTCGGCCAGTTTGACGCTCTCGCGCAAGCGCCCTTCCTCGACAAAGCCCTCGCTGATGTAGAGCGCCTGGGCGCGCAGGTTGAGGGCCTTGACGTCGAGCCAGAAGCGGTGCGCGTGCAGGTCGCGAAAGGCCATCTGCTTCAGCAGCCGCGCGCAGGCCCGACCCAGGCCCTGGCCCTTGGGTTGCAAGACGATGCGCTTCAACTCCACGCTCTTGTGCCGGCTGCGGCAGCCTTGCAGGATGACGAAGCCGGCGCTGGCCCAGTCGCCGCCGGCTTCGACGATGAAGTGGCGGAAGTCGGGAAAGCGCACCGCGCCCTCGTGCTGGGTGCGCTCCCAGGGCGTGATGAAAGGCAGGTTGTGCGGATCGAACTCGACGGTCTGCACGAAGTCGAGATCCGACAGCATGGTCGGGCGCAGGCGCAGACGCGCGTGTGGCAGCTCAGACATCGATCTCCACCGTGTCGCCGTGGATCTCCATCAGCTCGCGCCGCGCCGCCGCCTCGCCCTTGCCCATCAGTTTGGTCAATGCACCCACCGTCCCTGCGTGGTCGAGTGCGCCGTAGGCGACTTGCAGCAAGCGCCGCGTGTCGGGGTTGAGCGTGGTGTCCCACAACTGCTCGGCGCTCATCTCGCCCAGGCCCTTGAAGCGGCTGATGCTCCACGAGCCCTCGCGCGCGCCTTCCTTGCGCAGCTTGTCGAGCGTGGCCTGCAACTCGCCTTCGTCCAATGCATAGATCTTGGCCGCCGGCTTCTTGCCGCGCGCCGGGGCGTCGACGCGGAACAGCGGCGGCTTGGCGATGTAGATGTGGCCGCCCTCGATCAGCTTGGGAAAGTGACGGAAGAAGAGCGTGAGCAGCAAAACCTGGATGTGCGACCCGTCGACATCGGCGTCGCTGAGGATGCAGATCTTGCCATAGCGCAGGCCGGAGAGATCGGGGCTGTCGCCGGCGCCATGCGGATCGACGCCAACAGCCACCGCGATGTCGTGGATCTCGTTGTTGGCGAACAGGCGGTCGCGCTCGACCTCCCAGGCATTGAGCACCTTGCCGCGCAAGGGCAGCACGGCCTGGGTCTCCTTGTCGCGGCCCATCTTGGCGCTGCCGCCGGCCGAGTCGCCCTCGACCAGGAAGACTTCATTGAGTGCAAGGTCGCGGCTTTCGCAATCCGTCAGCTTGCCGGGCAGGACCGCCACGCCCGAGCCCTTGCGCTTCTCGACCTTCTGGCTCGCCCGCTGGCGCGTCTGGGCCTGGCGGATCACCAGTTCAGCCAGCTTCTTGCCGTGCTCCACATGCTGATTCAGCCACAGCTCGAGCGCCGGGCGGGTGTAGCCCGACACCAGGCGCAGCGCGTCGCGCGAGTTCAGGCGCTCCTTGATCTGGCCCTGGAACTGCGGGTCCAGTACCTTGGCCGAGAGCACGAAGCTGGCGCGCGAGAACACGTCGTCGGGCATCAGCTTGACGCCCTTGGGTTGCAGCGCATGCATCTCGATGAAGCCCTTGATGGCCGTGAACAGGCCATCTTTCAGGCCCGCCTCGTGCGTGCCGCCAGCCACGGTGGGGATCAGGTTGACATAGCTCTCGCGCAGCGTGGCACCGTCTTCCGTGAAGGCGACGCACCAGGCCGCGCCCTCGCCTTCGGCGTTGTTCTCGCTGTCGCCCTCGGCCGCGTAGTGCTCGCCTTCGAAGAGCGGAATCAGCGGGTCGGCGGGCAGGCTCTGCATCAGGTAGTCGCGCAGACCGCCCTGGTAGAGCCAGGTCTGCACCTCGCCGCTCTTCTCGTGCGTGAGCGTCACCGTCACACCGGGCATCAGCACGGCCTTGCTACGCAACAGGTGCAGCAGTTCAGTGCGCGGCAGTTCGGCGCTGTCGAAATACTTGGGGTCGGGCCAGACGCGCACCGTGGTGCCCTGCTTGCGGTCGGACGCCGTGGCCTTGCGCAGGACCTGCGGCTCGATGACATCGCCACCGGAAAAGGCCATCGTCGCCACCTGGGCCTCACGGTGCACGCTGACCTGCAGGCGCTTGGCCAGTGCGTTCGTGACGCTTACGCCCACGCCGTGCAGACCGCCAGAGAAGCTGTAGGCGCCGCCACTGCCTTTGTCGAACTTGCCGCCCGCATGCAGGCGGGTGAAGACGATCTCGACCACCGGCACGCCCTCTTCCGGGTGCAGGCCGAACGGGATGCCGCGGCCGTCGTCTTCGACGCTGACCGAACCGTCGCTGTGCAGCGTCATCGCGATGCGCTTGCCGAAGCCGGCCAGGGCCTCGTCGGCGGCGTTGTCGATGACTTCCTGGATGACGTGCAGC
This sequence comes from Burkholderiales bacterium, assembly GCA_031403815.1. GTDB lineage: Bacteria > Pseudomonadota > Gammaproteobacteria > Burkholderiales > Burkholderiaceae_C > CADEEN01. The sequence continues at coordinate 4,834 of JANNGJ010000317.1, forward strand.
GGGCTCTCGGTGCGGGTGTACATGCCCGGCCGCTGCTTGACGGGCTCCAGGCCCTTGAGGACACGGATAGAGGCTTCGGCGTACTTCGCAATCTTGGTCGGCATGGCGGCGGATTCTAGGCAGGCCTGCCGCACGCCCTGCTCGGCAGGGGAGGGACAAGGCGCGCCAGCACGGCGCTGGCAAGTTGGCTACAGTCCATCGATGACGACTGCGCAGCCGTCCGCCCCACCCCTGTCGATGACCCAGGTGCTGATCTGCGGCGCCGCCATCGTGACCCTGACCATGGGCATCCGGCACGGCTTCGGCCTGTGGCTGCAGCCGATCACGATGGAGCGCGGCTGGACGCGCGAGACCTTCTCCTTCGCCATGGCGGTGCAGAACCTGGCCTTCGGCATGGCCGGGCCCCTGGCCGGCATGTGGGCCGACCGATTCGGCGCCTTCCGGGTGTTGCTGGCCTGCGGTGTGCTTTACGCGATCGGCCTGGTGCTGATGGGCTTGAGCAGCACGGGCCTGGCCTTCACCGGCAGCGCCGGTCTGCTGATCGGCGTGGCGCAATCGGGCTCGACCTACGCCGTCGTGTTCGGCGTTATCGCACGCAATGTCGCGCCGGACAAGCGCTCCTGGGCCATGGGCGTGGCGGCTGCGGCAGGCTCCTTCGGTCAGTTCCTGATGGTGCCACTGGAAGCCTGGCTGATCGCCCACCTGGGCTGGCAGACCGCGCTGTTCGTCCTGGGCGCAGCCGCCCTGGGCATCCTGCCCTTGGCTTTTGGCCTGAAGGAGCCGATGGTCGACAGCGCCCGGAGTGGGCAAAGCGTCGGCGCGGCCTTGCGCGAGGCCTTCGCCTACCCGAGCTTTCGCTTGCTGATGGCGGGCTACTTCGTCTGCGGTTTTCACCTGCTGTTCATCGGCGTGCACATGCCGAGTTACCTCAAGGACAAGGGCCTGGACGCCGGGGTCGCCACCACGGCGTTGGCCTTGATCGGCCTGTTCAACGTCTTTGGCTCCTATGCGGCAGGCGCCCTGGGCAACCGCTTCCAGAAGCGCCACATCCTGGCCGTGATCTATGGCCTGCGCTCGGTGGCCATCGTGTTCTTCGTCGCCTTGCCACTGACGCCGTGGAGCGTCTACGTGTTCGCGTCGGCGATGGGCCTGCTTTGGCTGTCCACTGTGCCAACGACGAATGCGCTGGTAGCCCAGATCTTCGGCGCCAAGTACCTGTCGATGCTGAGCGGCTTCGTCTTCCTCAGCCACCAGGTCGGCGCCTTTCTCGGTGCGTGGTTGGGCGGCAAGCTGTACGACGCGCTGGGCAGCTACGACGCCATGTGGGCGATCTCGGTGGCCCTGGGCATCTTCGCAGCGCTGGTGAACTTGCCCGT
>JANNGJ010000318.1:0-3885 GCA_031403815.1 Burkholderiales bacterium
CCGACGCCGACCGACGTGCCGCACAGGATCACGTCGCCGGGGCAAAGCGTCATGTCGCGAGAGATCAGGCTGACCAGGCGCGACACCGAAAAGCGCATGTCGCTCACTGGGTAGTCCTGGCGCAGTTCACCGTTGACCCAGGTCTTGACCACCAGCGTGCCGGGATCCAGGCCGGTGGCGATCACCGGCCCCATCGGGCAGAACTGGTCCATGCCCTTGGCCCGTGTCCACTGCGTGAATGACGGGTCACGGTTCAGGATGTCGACCTCGGTCAGGTCGTTGGCGCAGGTGTAGCCGAAGACGTGATTGAGCGCGTCGGCTTCGCTGACGGCTGTTGCTGTCTTGCCGATCACGATCCCGAGTTCGCCCTCAAAGACCACTTTGCCCAGGCTGCGCGGCGCGTGGATCACGTCTCCGGGGTGGGCATAGGCGTTCGGTGCCTTCAGGAAGTAGAGCGGCTCCGGGGGCACGACAAGGCCGAGCTTCGCACCCAGGGCCGCGAAGTTGTTCCAGAGCGCAATGACCTTGGTCGGTTGTGTCGGGTGCAGCAGCCGCACGCTGCTCAGTGCAAGCACGCGCCCGGTCGCCTCGGGTGTGCCGAACAAGTCGCTGCGGTACTCGGTGATCCGCCCGCCTTCGAGCTTGCCGAAACCCGTCCGGCCTTCGGCTTCGTAGCGGGCCCAGTGGTGCACTGCATTGGTCATGGGGGTGTCCGGCGATCAGATCACGCGGTCTTCGCGCAGGGCCGAGATCTGCGCCGCGGTATAGCCGAGCTGGGCGAGCACCTCCTCGGTGTGCTCGCCCAGCAACGGCGAGCGTGTCACGTGCGTCGGGCTGTCGGACAGCTTGATCGGGTTGCCCACCGTCAGGTACTTGCCGCGCACCGGGTGATCGATCTCGACGATCGTGCCGCTGGCGCGCAGCGAAGGATCTTCGGCAATCTCCTTCATCGACAGGATCGGTCCGCAGGGAATGTCGAACTTGTTGAGGATGGCCATGGCTTCGTACTTGGTCTTGGTCATCGTCCACTGCTCGATGCGCGCAAAGATGGGCTTGAGGTGCAACAGGCGCGCCTGTGGCGTAGCGTAGGCCTCGTCGTGGATCCAATCGGGCTCGCCTATCACTTCGCACACGGCCGGCCAGACGCCCGACTGGGTGATGAAGTAGATGTAGGCATTCGGGTCCGTCTCCCAACCCTTGCACTTCAGGATCGACCCGGGCTGGCCGCCGCCGGAGGCATTGCCGGCGCGGGGCACGGCGTCGCGGAACTTGCCGTCGGGGTACTGGGGGTACTCGTGCAGGGTGTGCGTGCGCTCCAGGCGTTGCTGGTCACGCAGCTTGACGCGGCACAGGTTGAGCACGGCGTCTTGCATGGGCGCCAGCACTTTCTGGCCGCGCCCGCTGTGCTCGCGCTGGAGCAGCGCGGCCAGGATGCCGAGTGCCAGGTGCAGGCCCGTGCCGCTGTCGCCGATCTGCGCGCCCGTGACCATCGGTGGGCCGTCGTCGAAGCCCGTCGTCGAGGCCGAGCCGCCCGCGCACTGGGCCACGTTCTCGTAGACCTTGCAGTCCTCGTACTGCCCCGGGCCGAAGCCCTTCACCGAGGCCAGCACCATCCTGGGGTTGAGTTCGTGAATGCGCGCCCAGCCAAAGCCCATGCGCTCGAGCGCACCGGGCGCGAAGTTCTCGACCAGCACATCGCACTGCTGGATCAGCTTCTCGAGCACCTGCTTGCCTTGTGGCTTCTTGGTGTCGATGGTGATCGAGCGCTTGTTGTGATTGAGCATCGTGAAGTACAGGCTGTCGGCGTCGGGCATGTCACGCAGCTGGCCGCGCGTGGCATCTCCCTCGCCCGCCCGCTCGACCTTGATCACATCGGCGCCGAACCAGGCCAGCAACTGGGTGCAGGTCGGGCCTGACTGCACATGCGTGAAGTCGAGGATTCGATAACCGGCGAGGGCTTTGCTCATACTGCTGTGGCTTGTGCTGGTCTGAGGGGTGGTGCCCTGTCAGGCCGCTCTGGCCAGGCTCTGCATGCGCACGTGGCCGCGCTGATCGTCCATGCCCTTGGCCAGCAACTTGACGAGTGCATAGGCCGTGTCGATGTGCGGGGTGGGCGTTTGGGTGAGCCGGCCGAGCTCAACGACCGACCCGACCAAGGCGTCGATTTCCGGTTCGCGTCCCGCCTCGACGTCCTGCAGCATCGAGGTCTTGTGTTTACCGACCTTTTCTGCGCCGGCGATGCGCTTTTCCAGCGAGACGCGGAATTCAATGCCGAGCTTGTGCGCCACGGCCTGCGCTTCTTGCATCATCGCTGCCGCCAGATCGCGGGTGAGCGGGAACTGGCAAATGTCCACCAGCGTCGAGTGCGTCAGGCTGCTGATCGGGTTGAAGGTCAGGTTGCCCCACAGCTTGAGCCAGATCTCGGACCGTATGTTGTCGAGTACAGGCGCTTTGAAGCCTGCGTTCGTGAAGCACTGCGAGACCCGTGTGACCCGCTCTGAACTGCTGCCGTCGAGCTCGCCGACGGGGAAGCGGTCGCCTTCGATGTGCGTGACCACCCCCGGTGCGGTCAGCTCGGACGCGGGATAGACGACGCAGCCGATGATCTGGTGCGCCGGAATCGTGCGGGCCAATACGCCGCTCGGGTCCACACTCGTCACCGCCGTGCCGGCCAGCGCGCCGCCATGGCCGTAAAAGTACCAGAATGGGATGCCGTTCTGCATCGTCACGATGACCGTGTCGGGCCCGAGCAGCTTCGGCAACTCGCCGGCCACCGCCTCGACCTGGTGCGCCTTCATGGCCAGCACCACGATGTCTTGCACGCCGGTATCGGCGTAGTCATTGGTGGCTTTGACCTGGCCCGCCACCTGGCGTTGGCCGTCGTTGGCGATCAGCGTCATGCCGTGGTTGCGGATCGCCTGCAGGTTGGCGCCGCGCACCAGGAAGGTCACGTCTTCGCCGGCCAGCGCCAGCTTCGCGCCGACCATGCCGCCGATAGCGCCGGCACCGATGATGGCAATCTTCATGTGAACTACTCGCAGTGGGGTCGTGTGGGGCCGCAGCGCGGCTCGGCGTGCAGCGGATTGCCGTGCTGGGTGCGTGGGCCTAGAAGCCGACCTGGCCGGCGCAGGTGTCGGACCAATCGAGGCGCGTGCCTGCGTTGGGCGACGATGCTGCACCGAGCGCGCGGTCACGGCGCTGCTTGGCGCTCAGGATTGCGTCAGTCAGGAAGCCGGCGTCGTAAGCGCGCAGCAAGTGCGCTTGCTCGGCCTGCAGGTAGGTCATCAAGCGTTCGCGCTCGCAGGCCTGCGTGGCCAGGCTCGCATAGGTGTCGCTGCACCACTGCCAGCGCAGGCCCAGGTCGTGGAAGGCCGCGTTGAAGGTGCTGCGCTCGATTTCGCGGTGCTCGGCGGGAGGGTGCAGTGCCATCACAGGACTCCGGGGTGTTGAGGGGTCGTTTGCGTTCGGGGCAGGGCGGATGCTAGGCAGATCAATCAATAAGTGATAATTAAATGAACTGATTGTTTGCATAACTTTAGGGTAATGAATTGAGCGGGCCCATCGACCGATGAAACACGCCACGCTGCGCCAGCTGAATGTCTTCGAGGCCGTGGCCCGGTTGCTGAGCTACTCGCGTGCCGCCGAGGAGTTGCATCTCACCCAACCCGGCGTCTCGACGCAGATCCGCAAGCTCGAAGACCACGCCGGGCTGCCGCTGTTCGAGCAGTTGGGCAAGAAGATCTTCCTCACGCCCGCAGGTGCCGAGTTGCTGCACCACAGCCACTTGATCATTGGCCAGTTCGCCGAGGCCGAGGCGGCGATGACGCAGTTCAAGGGCATCGCAGGCGGCAAGTTGAATGTGGCAGTGATCAGCGCGGGCGACTA
>JANNGJ010000319.1:0-6040 GCA_031403815.1 Burkholderiales bacterium
ATGCTGCCGGTGAACGTGCGCGGCATGTGGATCGGCACCTTCCACGGCCTGTGCAACCGCTTCCTGCGCGCGCACTGGAAGCTGGCCGGCCTGCCGCAGGGTTTTCAGATCCTCGACAGCGCCGACTCGCTGTCGGCCGTCAAGCGCGTCATCAAGGGCATGAAGCTCGACGAAGAGCGCTTCGTGCCCAAGCAGGTGTCTTACTTCATCGCCGGCAGCAAGGACGGTGGCCTGCGCCCGCGCGACATCGAGATTCGCGACGAACAGACGCGCCAGCTGGCGCTGATCTACCAGGCCTACGAAGAGCAGTGCCAGCGCGAAGGCGTGGTCGATTTCGCCGAGCTGATGCTGCGCACCGTGGAGCTGCTGCGCGACAACGACCCGCTGCGCGCGCACTACCAGCACCGCTTTCGGCATGTGCTGGTCGACGAGTTCCAGGACACGAATCGCCTGCAGTACCGCTGGCTGCAGATGTTCGCGCCGCCCGGGGGCGACGGGCAGAGCGTCTTCGCTGTGGGCGATGACGACCAGAGCATCTACGCCTTCCGCGGTGCGCGTGTCGGCAACATGGCCGACTTCGAGCGCGAGTACCGCGTCCAGCGCGTCATCAAGCTCGAAGAAAACTACCGCTCCTTCGGCAACATCCTCGACGCCGCCAACGGCCTGATCTCGCACAACGTGCACCGCCTGGGCAAGAACTTGCGCACCGAGGCCGGACCCGGCGAGCCGGTGCGTGTGGTCGAGGTGACGAGTGACTTCGCCGAGGCGCAGTGGATGCTGGATGAAGCGCGCCAGCTGCATCGCACCGGCACGCCGCGTGCCGAGATCGCCTTGCTCTACCGCAGCAATGCGCAGAGCCGCGTGCTGGAAAGCGCGCTGTTCAACGCCGGCATCCCCTACCGCGTCTATGGCGGCCTGCGCTTCTTCGAGCGCGCCGAGGTCAAGCATGCGCTGGCCTACCTGCGCCTGCTTGAGAACCCGAACGACGACACCAGCTTCCTGCGCGTGGTGAACTTCCCGGCGCGCGGCATCGGCGCGCGCACCCTCGAGCTGCTGCTGGATGCGGCGCGCGCCAGCGGCCGCAGCCTGTACCAGAGCGTCGGCGCGGTGGCCGGCAAGGGCGGCGGCAACCTGACCGGTTTCAATGCCTTGATCGACGCCCTGCGCGACAACACGCGCGGCCAGACCCTGCGCGAAATCATCGAGCTGATGCTGCAGCGCTCCGGCCTGATGGAGTTCTACCGCAGCGAGAAGGAGGGCCAGGACCGGATCGAGAACCTGGATGAACTGGTCAATGCCGCCGAGGCCTTCGTCACGCAGGAGGGTTTCGGCAAGGACGCCGTGGCGCTGCCGGTGGACGAGCAGGGGCCGGGCTCGATTGCTGGTAGCAACGTCGCCCTGGCCGAAGCGCTGACGCCCGACGCGGAAACCGGCGAGATCATGAGCCCGCTCGCTGCATTCCTGACCCACGCCGCCCTCGAAGCCGGCGACAACCAGGCCCAGGCCGGGCAGGACGCCGTGCAGTTGATGACAGTGCACGCCGCCAAGGGCCTGGAGTTCGACGCCGTCTTCATCACCGGTTTGGAAGAGGGCCTGTTCCCGCACGAGAACTCGATGTCGGACCACGACGGTCTGGAAGAAGAGCGGCGCCTGATGTACGTGGCGATCACGCGCGCCCGCAAGCGCCTGTACCTGAGCTTCTCGCAGACGCGCATGCTGCACGGCCAGACGCGCTACCACGTCAAGAGCCGCTTCCTCGAAGAGTTGCCCGAAGAGACCTTGAAGTGGCTGACGCCGAAGAACGCCGGCTTCGGCTCCGGCTATGCCCGCGAGTACCAGAGCGCCTGGGCCCGCGGCAGCGGCCTGGGCAGCATGGTCGGCGCCGGCCGTGTCGAGGCCGCGCCGGCGCCCCCGCCGCCGTTTGCACCGCGAGCCGGCAGCGGGCACGGGCTGCGCTCGGGCCAGAGCGTGTTCCACACCAAGTTTGGTGAGGGCGTGATCCTGACCATCGAGGGCCAGGGCGACGATGCCCGCGCCCAGGTCAACTTCGGCCGCCACGGCGCGAAGTGGCTGCAGCTGTCGATTGCCAAGCTCACGCCAGTGAGCTGACGTAGCCCGCCGGCTTCAGCTCTCGGCGACTGGCTCCGCAGGTGCGACCTCGGCGCTGCCAAAGCAGCCCTCGTAGGTGAAGAGCAGCGAAACGTAGAACGCGGTCGAGAACATCAGGCCGGCCGGCACGGCGGCCAGGGTCACCATCTGCGGCATGCCAAGCAGGGCGAAGAGACTGCCGGCGACGATGGCGAAGCCGATAACCGTCACCGTCCAGGCCAAGCCGTACACAAGGAAGGCGCTGCGATTGCGCCAGCACGCCACCGTGCTGGAGAAAAGTGACTGGCCGATGCCCTGGCCTTGCCACCAGACCAGCGGCGGCGCGTGCCAGAACGGAATCGACAGCAGCGCGGTGCCGCCCACGCGCAGCAGCAGGCCCAGCAGCAGGCCGTCGTTGGCCAGCAATTCGTCGAGCTGTTTCTGCTGCGCAGCATCACGGGTCGACGCCAACAGCACCTGCAGCTTCTCGAAGGCACCGCCGTCGACGGCATCGCTGGCCAGCATCACCAGGGCGGTGGCGACGGCATACAGGCCGCACAGCTTGAGCAATTGTTTGCGGCGCTCGTTGGCGGTGGCATTGCCGCCGCGCAGTGGCTCGATCAACTGGCCGACACTCACCGGCCCGCCGCCGAGCGCCGAACGCGCTGCGATCATGAAGCCCAGCCCAAGCAGGGGCAGCGCCATCAAAAGCAGAACCGGGCCGAGGTAGGGCAGCACCAGCAGCAGCATGGCCGCAAACAGAAAGGTGGCGAACAGGGCTGTGAACGCCAACGGCTTCTTCAGGAACAGCGCAAAGCTGCGGCTGACCCAGGTGGCGCCGTCACGCGCGCTGGCGTTGAGGATGCGTAGGCTCATGTCAGGTGGGGGTGCCAGGCGGCAGGGTGTCGGGGTGCCAGGGCTGGGCGATGCGCGCGCGCAGCACGCGCTCGAAGTGGCGCGGATCATGCGCCTTGAGCAGAGCGGCGTCGCGAGGCAGGTGCAAGTCCCACAGCCGCGAGAGCCAGAAGCGCAAGGCCGCCGCGCGCAGTAGCGCGGGCAGCAGGCGTTGCTCGTTCGACGTCAACGGCCGCACGCCGGCATAGGCCATGACGAAGGCCTGGGCGCGCTCCTCGACCAGCACGCCGCTGGCCAGATCGATGCACCAGTCGTTCAGGCAAACCGCGATGTCGAACAGGAAAGCGTCGACGCCGGCGAAATAAAAATCGAAGAAGCCGCACAGGCGTTCGCGACCGCGGCCGACGTGGCCCAGGCGTTCACCGCCCGGCTCGAACATCACGTTGTCGCGGAACAGGTCAGCGTGGATCGGCCCGCGCGGCAGGCTGGCGTAGGCGGGTGACAGGCTGAGTTGCTGCTGAAACGCCAGTTCGCTGTGCAGCAGCGCCTGCTGCTCGGGGCTGACGTGGGGCAGTACCTGGGGCACCGTCTCAGTCCACCACGCCAGGCCGCGCAGGTTGGGCTGTTGCAGCGGCAGGTCATGCCCGGCCTCGTGCATGCGCGCCAGCATGGCGCCCACCTGGGCGCAATGGTCGACATCGGGCGCCAGTTGGTGGCCGCCGGGCAGGCGGTCGACCAGCGCCGCGGGTTTGCCTTTGAGGCTGTGCAGGATGGCGCCGTTGGCATCGGCCTGCGGCATCGGCACCGGGATGCCGCGCTGGGCCAGGTGGCGCATCAGCTCGAGGTAGAAGGGCAGCTGCTCGAAGCTCAGGCGCTCGAACAGGGTCAGCACCCAGTGGCGCGCGCTGCCCTTGTCGAGCGTGTCGAGAAAGAAGTTGCTGTTCTCGATGCCAGCCTGGATGCCGCGCAGATCGGTCAGTGTGCCCACCGACAGGCGCGCCACCAGCGTGCGTGCCTCGGCGGCCGAGACTTCGGTGAAAACGGCCATCAGCAGCGGGTCAGAACTTGAAGATGTTCCAGACCCGCTGGCCAGCGGCGCCGTTGCTGCCGCCACGTCCGTGCGAGGGGTCGCGACCACCCGGCGTCGGCACGACCTCGTACTCGGCTGCATGCTTGGGCTTGACCACCAGGCTGGTGTTGAGGCCGCGCACGCGCAACTCCTCGATGCGCACGTTGTCGTCTTCGATCACGCTGCGCTGCACCTTGGGCTCGATCGGCGCGCGCTCCTGGGCCGCGGCTGGGCCCCACACCAGGAGCAGCAGGGTCGGCAGCAGCAGTGTTTTCATGGCTCGATTCTAGCGACGCTGCGCACCGGAGGCCGGCCGTGCCGGCGCGACAATGGCTGCATGAGCCAAACCGCCGCCCTGCCTGTGCTTCTGCTCGTCGACGGCTCGAGCTACCTCTACCGCGCCTACCACGCGATGCCCAACCTGAGCGCGCCCGACGGCTTTCCGACCGGCGCGATCCACGGGATCATCGCCATGCTGAAGAAGCTGCGCAGCGACATTGGCGCCGAGCATGCGGCCTGCGTCTTCGATGCCAAGGGCAAGACCTTCCGCGACGACTGGTATCCGGCCTACAAGGCCACGCGCTCGCCCATGCCGGATGACCTGCGGCGCCAGATCGAGCCGATCCATGAGGCCGTGCGCCTGCTCGGCTGGCCGGTGCTGGCGTTGCCCGGCATCGAGGCTGACGACGCCATCGGCACCCTGGCCCGGCGCGCCGCCGAGAGCGGCCACCGGGTGGTCATCTCCACCGGCGACAAGGACCTGGCGCAACTCGTCAACGAGCGCGTGAGCCTGATCAACACGATGAGCAACGAAGCGCTCGACGTGGCTGGCGTGCAGGCCAAGTTCGGCGTGCCGCCGGAGCGCATCGTCGACTACCTGGCCCTGGTGGGCGACACGGTCGACAACGTGCCCGGCGTCGACAAGGTCGGCCCCAAGACAGCGGTGAAATGGCTGGCCGAGCATGGCTCGCTCGACGGCGTGGTGGCCGCAGCCGACAAGATCGGCGGTGCCGTCGGCGAGAACCTGCGCAAGGCGCTCGACTGGCTGCCGATGGCCAAGAAGCTGGTCACTGTCGTCACCGATTGCGATCTGTCGGCGCAAGTGCCGGGCTGGCCGGCGCTGGATTCGCTGGCACTGGCCGAGGTGGACCGCGCGGCGCTGCTCGACTTCTACAACCGCTACGGCTTTCGCGCCTTCAAGCGCGAGCTGGAGCCGGCGGGCGATGCCGTTCGTTCTGAGGTATCGAAGGACCCGCACCCCGCTCGCCCACAGCCGGGACACCCGTTCGTCCTGAGGCTGTCGAAGGAGGGGTTGGATCCTTCCTTCGACAGGCTCAGGATGAACGGAGATGCAAGCTCAGGACGAACGGAGATGGTGGCCCTCGCGCGCAGCTACGAAACCATCCTGACCCAGGAGCGCCTGGACCACTGGCTTGCGAAGCTGCGCGCTGCCCCCCTGGTGGCGTTGGACACCGAGACCACCTCGCTCGACGCCATGGCCGCGCGCATCGTCGGCATCTCCTTTGCCGTCGTCCCCGGCGAGGCCGCGTACGTGCCCCTGGCGCACAACTACGGCGACGCACCGACACAGTTGCCGCTGGACGCCGTGCTGGCGAACGCCTTCTCGAGCCAGGTGTGCACGACCTCGGCCTGGTCGAGGACCCGTTGCGTGTACTTCTCGTCCACGTGGGTCAGCGCCACGAAGTTGGCGCTGCGCTTCGAGGTCCACCCCTCGGGCAGGCGCTCGACCTCCTTCTGGAGCGCCCGGTCGAAGTTCTCGAGCCGGCGCCGTGCGCGCTGCTCGGGGGTGAGCTTCGCGGCGCCCTCGACGACCACGTCGTCGCCAGTCGCCGCCCGGAGGCCCTTCGTGCGCGACAGGAGCTTGAACGACTTCAGGCACTGCACGAACTCCGGAGCCGCCTTGTCCCAGTAGTCCTCGAGCACCTCGAACGAGGCGGCTAGTCCGCGTCGTCGGCGTGGAAGATCCACGCGACCAGGCGGCGGGGTGTCGTCAGCTTCTCGAACTTC
>JANNGJ010000320.1:0-5124 GCA_031403815.1 Burkholderiales bacterium
CGAGTTTCCCGAACGGCCCGGGGCGCTGATGCGCTTTCTGGCGGCACTCCACCCCGGCTGGAACATCAGCCTGTTCCACTACCGCAACCAGGGCGCCGACTACGGCCGCATCCTGGTCGGCCTGCAGGTGCCCAGCGGCGACAAACGCGCCCTGCGTGAATTCCTCGACGGCCTGGGTTTGCCCTTTGTGGATGAGACTGACAACCCGGTCTGCGGCCTCTTCCTCAAGTAGGCCAGCGGCCGCGACGCCTCTACACTGCCTGCCATGTCGACCAGCCCCCGGTCCCTGATCACGCCGACGTCGAATGCGGTGCTGGAGCGTGCGCTGCATGACAAGCTGCAACGCCGCGCTGAAACCACCGGTGGCCTGGGTGAGCTCGAGCCGCTGGCCGTGCGCATTGGCCTGATTCAAAACACACTCAAGCCGCGTTTTCGCGCGCCCCAGTTGGTGCTGTTCGCGGGCGATCACGGCTTGGCCGTCGAGGGGCTGCCGACGCCGCGCGGTCACACCACCGCCGAGCGCGCCAAGCAGGCGTTGACGGGGCAGTTGCCGGTGGCCGTGTTTGCGCGCATCCAGGGGCTCACGCTGTCCGTGGTCGACGCTGGCGTGGCCGAGCGACTTTCGCCCCACGAGCACTTGCTGATGCGCAAGATTGCGCACGGCACACGCAACGCCCGCGTCGGTGCGGCGATGACAGTGGAGCAAGCCCAGGCCGCCATCCGCGCCGGCATGGAGATCGGCGAGTCGCTGCCCGGCAATCTGCTGGCCTGCGCGGGCGTGGCGGTCGGCGGCCACGAGAGCGCCGCCCTGGTGCTGTCGCGTCTGGCCGGCGCGCCAATTCGCGAGCTGCTGCAATCGCATCCTGAGATGGACCCCAACCGGCTCACCCACCTGCTGGTCATCACCCAGGCCGCGCAAGGGCGCCACCGCGACGTGGTCGATCCGGTCGAGGTGCTCGCCGCGTTCGGCGGCTTCGAAATCGCCATGATGGTCGGCGTGATGCTGGTGGCCGCGAGCCGCCGCCACGTGATCATGGTCGACGGCCTGCCGGCCTGCGCCGCCCTGATGGTCGCTGCGCGGATTGCGGCCCCGGTCACCGACTACTGCGTGTTCTGCCGCAGCCACGGCCACAACGGACTGGACTATGCACTGAACATGTTCCAGAGCTCTGCCCTGCTCGAACTTGGCATGGAAAGCACTGACGGCACCGGCGCCACCCTGGCCTGGCCGCTGGTGCGCGCCGCCGCGGCCTTGCTCAGCGAGGTGGCCGAGGGTGAAGACGCCGGCCCGTCAAGGCCCGGCAGCATCGACAGCCGGCTGGGCGCGCTCGGCCCGCCCACGGCCTGAGGCAGCGCGCCTCGTCCAGCCCTGCGCCTCAGCGCGTGTTGGTGTTGCCGGACGGAGGGGGCACCGGGATCGGCACCGGCTCGCCCGACTGCGGTTCCGTCGGCACGGGCATGGCAGGTGTTGCCACGCCGCCCACGGTGGGCGGCGCGACGGCGCCAAAGGCCACCGGCCCACCTGGGGTGGGTGGCAGCGCTGACGCCGGCGGTAGGCTGCCCGTGGCCGCCGGCGGCAGGGCCGGCAAATCCAGCGTGACCTGGGGCGGCGCGCCCTTGGCGCCGAGCTGGGCTCCGCGGGCATGCACCGCCTGCAACACCAATTCACCGTCGACCAGGGCGCCGACGGCGTAGCTGCGCGCCGGCTTGCCATCGACCGCAATCAGGGCCAGACCGGTGCGATCACCGCCCTGCCTCGGTGCCGCCACGCCGAGCAGGCGAAAGCGCCCGGACAAGGGGGTCTGAACCACCACCGCCGGCCCGCCCGCCTCGCGCGCGGGGGCCGCGCCGAAGAGTCGCGTCAAGTCGCCGCGTGGGGTTGTCGCCGCGCCGACGGCCACCGTGTAGGCCGGGGCCACCGGCGAACTGGCACTCAGGCGCAGCGCCCAGAACATCGCGCTGGCCGCAACCGCGGCCCAGATCACGAACGCAATGACACGCAGCTTCATGGGGCACGATTATCATGGAAGCCACCGCACCCGCACCCACCCACATGCCGCGCCGACGTGCAGCCTGCACGCCCCGCTGCCCCGACCATGCCCCATTTGCCACTGCCCCCGTCACAGCGCCAGCTCGCGCGCGGCTTCACCCTGATCGAGTTGCTGGTCGTGCTCGTGATCATCGGTGTGCTGGCGGCGCTGATCGTGCCCAACGTGCTCAACCGCGCCGACGAAGCGCGCGTCACCGCCGCCCGCACCGACGTCAACAACCTGATGCAAGCCATGAAGCTGTACAAGCTCGACAACCAGCGCTTCCCGAGCGCTGAGCAGGGCCTGGAAGCGCTGGTAAAAAAACCCAGCGTCGGCAGCCTGCCGGTCAACTGGAAGCCCTACCTGGACAAGCTGCCCAACGACCCCTGGGGCCGGCCCTACCAGTACGTCAACCCGGGCGTGAAGGGCGAGATCGATGTCTTCAGCTTCGGCGGCGACGGCCAACCGGGCGGCGAAGGCAACGACGCGGATGTCGGCTCCTGGCAGTAAGCCTTCGCGCGGCGCCGCTGCATGGCGCCGCGCCCCGCCGGCAGCGGGCTTCACCCTGATCGAGCTGATGTTGGTCATGGCCATCATCGCCATCGCCACCGCCCTGGTCAGCCTGTCATTGCGCGACGGCAACCAAAGTCGCCTCGACGAAGAAGGTGCGCGCTTGTCGGCACTGCTGGAAGCGGCCCGCACCGAAGCCCGCGCCTCGGGCATCACGGTGCGCTGGCTGCCCGCCGCATCAGACGCCAGCGACGGTGCCAACTTCCGTTTCGTCGGCCTGCCGGTCGGCGCCGACCTGCCGACGCGCTGGCTCAGCCGCGGTGTCAGCGCCGAGATCATCGGGGCCCGTGCCTTGCTCTTGGGCCCAGAGCCGGTGTTGCCAGCACAGCGCCTGGTGTTGCGCCTGGACGACCGCCGCCTGGTGCTGGCCAGCGATGGCCTGGCGCCCTTCGGCCCCGCGGACGACGCCGGCCCGCCATGACCCCCGCGCGTAAGTCCGGCGGCTTTACCCTGGTCGAGGTCCTGGTGGCACTGGCCATCGTGGCGGTGGCGCTCGGTGCGGGCATCAAGGCCGCCGCTGCCCTGACCTACAACGCCCAGCGCCTGGTCGACGTGAGCGCCGCACAGTGGTGCGCCGACAACCAGCTGGCCAACCTCAAGCTGGCGCGCCAGTTCCCTGGCACAGGCGACAGCGACTTCACCTGCGACCAGCTCGGCCGCACCTTCAAGGGCCAATTGCGCGTGCGACCGACACCGAACCCGAACTTCCGTCGCGTCGACGCGGTCGTGGCCGATGAGATCGACCAGCCGCTGTTGACCTTGTCCACCGTGCTGCCACGGTATTGATGCCCCCCCCCCCGAAGCGCCTGCGGCGCCTCCTCCCAGGGGGCAACGCCAGCGGCCGGGCAGAGCCCGATCCGCGGCGCTCGCTTGGAAGCATCTCGCACGCCTTGGATTGCGCCGCGCGCCAAGCGCGGTCGGCGCGCGCCCCAGCCTCGCACTCGCAAGCCGGCTTCACCCTGATCGAAGTGCTGGTGGCGCTGTCGCTGATGGCGGTGCTGGCGGGCATGGCTTGGCAGGGCCTGGACGGGATTTCACGCGCCCGCACCGTGAGCCAGGCCAAGGTCGAGCAAACCCTGCGCCTGAACACCGTGCTGGCGCAGTGGGAGCAAGACCTGCAGTCGGTGTTCGACAGCAACCTGGTGCCTGCGCTGAGCTTCGATGGCGCCACGCTGCGCCTGGTGCGGCGCCAACCCGAGGGCCTGCAAGTGGTGGCTTGGGCGCTGCGTGACAAGCGCTGGCTGCGCTGGACCGGTCCCATCGTCAACCGGCCGGCGGCGCTGCAAGAGAGCTGGCTGCTCAGCCAGCAACTGCTGGGTAACGAAACCGCCCAGTTGCGCATGCAAGACGGCCTGGCAAGCTGGCAGGTCTACTTCTATCGCGGCAACAGCTGGAGCAATGCACAGTCAAGCGCCGGAGCGGCCGCACCGCCGAGCGCGCCCTCGGCGCCCGTCGGGACCCGTACGCCCTTGCCCACCGGCGTGCGCATCGTGCTCGGCTTCGAGGGCAGCGGGCTGGCTGGCAACCTGACGCGCGATGTCATGCTCGCGCCACAGATGCCATGACCCGCCAACCTGCACGCACCCGCCAGCAAGGCGCCGCCTTGCTGCTGGCGATGTTGATCCTGACCCTCGTGGCCACGCTGGCCGCAGGCATGGTCTGGCAGCAGTGGCGCGCGATCCAGGTCGAAAGCGCCGAGCGGGCGCGCACGCAGTCGGCCTGGATCCTCTCGGGCGCACTCGACTGGGCCCGCCTGATCCTGCGCGAAGACGCGCGCGAGAACACCCGCGTGGCCATCGACCACCTTGGCGAGCCCTGGGCCGTGCCGCTGGCCGAGGCCCGGTTGTCGTCCTTTCTGGCCGTTGATCGCGACAACAACAGTGCGGCCGAGGCGGACGAGATCGAAGCCTTTTTGTCCGGCAGCATCGCCGACGCGCAGTCGCGCTGGAACCTGCGCCGGCTGATCCTGGCCGACGGCAAGGTGGCGCCAGCGGAGCTGCGCGTTCTGCAGCGCCTGTGTGACCAGGCCGGCCTGCCCGGCGACACGGCTGAGCGCATCGCCCAAGCCCTGCGCAAGGCCTGGGCTCCCGGCACGGCGGCGGCGGATGCCGCCATCGCACCGCAGCGCCTGGCGGAACTGGCCTGGCTGGGCATCGAGGCCGACAGCCTGCGCCGCCTGGAACCTTGGGTCACCCTGCTGTCCAGCATCGACACCCGCGTCAACGTCAACACGGCCCCCGCCGAAGTGATCGCCGCTGCTGTCGACGGCATGAGCCTGGGCAGCGCCCAGCGCCTGGTGCAGGAGCGCCAGCGCACGCCGCTGCGCAACCTCGATGTGGCGCCTGGCCGCGCCTTCTTCCCGGCCGACCCCCTGACCAGCCTCGAGGGCGTCGGTGTCACCAGCCGATTCTTTGTTGTCCAGGGCCGCCTGCGCCTGGGCGACCGGGTGCTTGAGGAGCGCTCGCTGATCGAGCGCAAGCCGCAGCTCGACATCGTCGTGCTGGCACGCGAGCGCATCAATCTG
>JANNGJ010000321.1:0-13735 GCA_031403815.1 Burkholderiales bacterium
CGGCTGGCGCAGGAACATGCGCGTCACCGCCTGGGCAACCTGCTCCCGGTGAGCGCTATCGGCCGAATTGAGCTCGACCAGGGCGCCATGCAACATCTTGTGCGTCAGGCCTCGTGCCAAAGCTTCGAGGACGGCATCGGCGTCGTCGCCGCGTGCGAGCAGCTTGCGGGCGCGCGCCAGTTCCGTCGCGCGCCAGTCATCGGCTTGGCGATTCAGAGCCTGGATCAGCGGCACGCTGGCGCGCTGGTCAAGCCAGTGTTCGAAGCTTTGCACCCCGGCATCGATGATGGCCTCGGCCTGCTCGACGGCAGCTTGGCGCTTCTCACCTGCCGTTTGCACCAGCGTCGACAAGTCGTCAACGGTGTAGAGGTACACATCCGCCAGTTGCGCAACTTCGGGCTCGATGTCGCGTGGCACCGCCAGGTCGACCATGAACATCGGCTGCCGCCGGCGCGCCTTCAGCGCCCGCTCGACCGCGCCCAGGCCAATGATGGGAACCGAACTCGCCGTGCAGGAGACCACGATGTCGAACTCGTGCAGGCGCTCGGGCAGCTCGGCCAGGCGCAACGCGTGGCCGCCAAATTTTGCCGCCAGCGATTCGCCGCGCTCCAGCGTGCGATTGGCCAGCGACATCGACTTGGGCTCGCGGGCGGCGAAGTGCGTGGCCACCAGTTCGATCATTTCGCCCGCGCCGACAAACAAGACGCGCTGCTGGCGCAGGTCTTCGAACAACTCCGCGGCCAGCCGTACTGCCGCTGCCGCCATGCTCA
This sequence comes from Burkholderiales bacterium, assembly GCA_031403815.1. Classification (GTDB taxonomy): domain Bacteria; phylum Pseudomonadota; class Gammaproteobacteria; order Burkholderiales; family Burkholderiaceae_C; genus CADEEN01. The sequence goes on from JANNGJ010000321.1 coordinate 771, forward strand.
CCGAATGCGCACCGATGTCGGTATGGGTACGCACCTCCTTGGCCACCGCGAACGAGCGCTGAAACAGTTGGTGCAGGGTGGTGCCCAAGGTTCCGGCTTCGTCAGCCTCGCGCACGGCCTGCTTCATCTGGCCGAGGATCTGCGGCTCGCCGAGCACCATGGAGTCCAGGCCGGCCGCAACCCGGAACGCGTGACGTGCGGCGGCGCTGTTTTCGACTACATAGGTATGGGCGCTGAGTTCGCTGGTGCTGATGCCGCCCTGTGCAGCCAACCAATCGACGGCCGGGGCGACAAGGTTGCCCGCGTGCAGGTCGAGCCCGGCAACATACAGCTCGGTGCGGTTGCAGGTCGACAACAATGCCGTCTCGGGCGAGGCGCGCGCCAGGCGCTCGCGCAGGCTCAGTAGCGCGGCGGGCAATTGCCCCGGCGCGAACGCAAACCGGCCGCGCACGTCGAGCGGCGCAGTCATGTGGTTCAGCCCAAGGGCAAACACGCTCATTGAATGATTATAAAATTTTCGACATTGGCGGTCACCTTGGCAAAACCCCTTCGATGATGGGCCCCCTCGACGCTGTTTGGCACCTGCTCAACCTGTTTGCACCGGCCGTTGGCGTGGGATTGGTGTCGGCGTCGCTGGCCAAACTGATCTGGCGGCGCGACCTGGCCCTGGTGCCGTGGCTGCGCTTGGCGACCTGGGCTGTGATCACCGGCGCCCTGGCATTGATCGCCGGGCTCGTACTGTTCGGACAGGACGGCAGGATGGCCACCTACGCCGGACTCGTCATCGCCAGCGCCCTGGCGCTGTGGTGGACAGGCTTCGTGCGCCGCTGACGCAGCTTCATGCGGGTTCGAGGACGACCACCTCGCCCCGCAGCGAGTGCGGGTATGCGCTGGTGATGACGACATCGATCATCTGCCCGGTCAGGCGTGCCGGTGCCTTGAAATTGACGAGGCGGTTGCACTCAGTGCGGCCCATCAACTCCTGCGCGTCCTTGCGCGACGGACCCTCCACCAGCACCCGCTGCACCGTGCCAAGACGCGAGCGGCCGATCGCGCGCGCCTGTTCCTCGACACGTGCTTGCAAGGTCTGCAGGCGCTGCAGCTTCAGCGCGTGTGGGGTGGCGTCCGCCAATGCCGCGGCCGGTGTCCCGGGCCGGGGGCTGTAGATGAAGGAAAACGAACTGTCGAAGCCGACGTCGTCGATCAACTTCATCATCTTGCCGAAGTCGTCTTCGGTCTCGCCCGGGAAGCCGACGATGAAGTCGCTTGACAGGCTGATCTCAGGGCGCACGGCGCGCAACTTGCGCACGGTGCTCTTGTACTCCATGGCGGTGTAGCCGCGCTTCATCGCGGCCAGGATTCGGTCGCTGCCATGCTGCACGGGCAGGTGCACATGGTTGACCAGCTTGTGCAGGCGGCCGTAGGCCTCAATCAAGCGCTTGCTGAACTCGTTTGGATGGCTGGTGGTGTAGCGTATGCGCTCGATGCCGGGAACCTCATGCACATGATCGAGCAGCAGGGCAAAGTCGGCACGCTCGGCCGTGTCGCCCATCGTGCCGAGGTAGGCGTTGACGTTTTGCCCGAGCAGGGTGACTTCCTTGACGCCCTGGCCGGCCAGGCCCGCGATCTCGGCCAGGACATCCTCGAACGGCCGGCTGACCTCCTCGCCCCGGGTGTAGGGCACGACGCAGTAGGAGCAGTACTTCGAGCAACCTTCCATGATCGAGACGAAAGCGGTGGCACCCTCGACGCGCGCGAGAGGCAGGTGGTCGAATTTCTCAATCTCCGGAAAACTGATGTCGACCTGGGGTCGGTTCTGGGATCGACGCGCTTCGATCAGCTGCGGCAACCGGTGTAGGGTTTGCGGGCCGAACACGATGTCAACGTAGGGTGCGCGTTCGATGATGGCCGCGCCCTCCTGGCTGGCCACGCAGCCGCCGACGCCGATCAGGACGCCCTTGGCCTTGAGACGCTTGACCCGACCGAGATCGGAGAAGACTTTCTCCTGGGCCTTCTCGCGCACCGAGCAGGTGTTGAACAGGACCAGGTCGGCTTGCTCCACATCGGTGGTGGGTTCGTAACCATCGGCCGCGCGCAACACATCTGCCATCTTGTCCGAGTCGTAGTCATTCATCTGGCAACCAAAGGTCTTGATATAGACCTTCTTGCCCGTGCCGCTCATGGCTTGCTCCAGCGCTGCATGGTCGAATCGAAGACCCACGTGCGCGCCTGCTCTGCCGTGGCCGGCCAGGGCTTCGTGGCTTGTTCAGCAGCAGTCAGTATCCAGACATCGCGCAACTCGCCAGCTGGATCCACCGTGTAGTTCACAAGCAGTTTCTGGCCCACCAATGAGCCCGACAACTGAATCATGTTTGACGCATTGCGGATACGCGCCCCGGGCGCCAGACGTATGGCCTTGCCGTTCAGCAAGGCCTCGGGCGGCTGCACCACCACCAGCTCGCCGCGCAGCGCCGAAGACTGGAACATGCGCTGGGCCTGGGCGGGCAGGGCCGAGGCGATGGCGGTCAGCAGTACGAAGACACAGCGGAGCATGGGGTAGATCCAGTGGCTGTGGAGACGTAGCGACGATACCGCGTCGCCAAACAAAACAGCCCCAGCAAGAGGCTCGGGCTGTGCATTTAGTGGTGGCGCTTCAGGGATTCGAACCCCGGACCTGCGGATTATGATTCCGTCGCTCTAACCGACTGAGCTAAAGCGCCTGAGCCCGCCATTATAGCGGCCTGGGTCGTTCCGGGTACCCTGGAACCGGGACACCGGCGCTGCTCCCTTTCGATGTTCAGTTTCTTCAAGAAAAAGGGTGTTGCCGACGCAGCATCCCTGCAGGTGCCGGACCCGGCGCCCGCGGTGGCCGCGCGCAAGCCTTGGCTGGAGCGCCTGCGCACCGGCTTGCGCAAGACCGGTTCGAGTCTCGCCCAGGTGTTCGCGGGCACGCGCATCGATGAGGCCCTGTATGAGGAGCTCGAAGCGGCGTTGTTGATGGCGGACGCGGGGGTCAAGGCCACGGACTTCTTGCTGGCCGATCTCAAGCGCCGCGTCAAGGACGAGGCCGTCACCGAGCCAGCCGCCGTCAAGGACTTGTTGGCGCAGGCGCTGGCCGACCTGCTTGCGCCGCTGCAAAGGCCGCTTGAACTGCAGCCCGAGGCGCCGACCGTGATGATGGTCGTCGGGGTCAATGGCGCCGGCAAGACCACCAGCATTGGCAAGCTGACGCGCCACTTGGCCGATGCAAACCATAAGGTGTTGCTGGCGGCGGCCGATACTTTCCGTGCTGCGGCGCGCGAGCAACTGGCGGTCTGGGCTGCGCGAACCCATGTGGAGATCGTCAGCCAGGAGGGGGGCGACCCCGCCGCCGTGAGTTTCGACGCCGTCACAGCGGGTCGGGCGCGCGGCTGCGACGTGGTTATCGCCGATACGGCGGGCCGACTGCCGACGCAATTGCACTTGATGGAAGAACTCAAGAAGATCAAGCGCACGATTGCCAAGGCACAGATGGGCGCGCCGCATGAGGTGCTGCTGGTGGTCGACGGCAACACGGGACAAAACGCGCTGGCGCAAGTCAAGGCCTTCGACGACGCTTTGAATCTGACGGGCCTGATGGTGACCAAGCTGGACGGTACCGCCAAGGGCGGTGTCCTGGCGGCGATAGCGCTGTGGGCGCGCGAGCGGGCGGGCGGCGTGGTGCCGGTCTACTTCATCGGCGTTGGAGAGAAGCTTGAGGACCTGGAGACCTTCGACGCGCGGGAGTTTTCCCAGGCCTTGCTCACCTGAGAGCAGCCACTATGCTTCGCCGCGTTTGCGCTCGGAGGCAAGCGGCGGGTTGCTGTCAAGATCGTCAAACCAAGTCGACGAAGGCGGCTCTTGGCGCGCACCGCCAAGGGGCATTTCGGTCACGATGTCCGCCACCGGCAGCTTGCCGTTCGACGCGACTGTGGGGCGCTGCGCGCGGCTGGCCTCGGCTCCCACGTCCGCGACGGCGGTGCTGGGCACGCCGGTACGTTGGATGATCTGGTCGCGTGCCGCGGCAGGGGTCGGGATGGCCTGCTCGCGCCAGACAAACACCTTCACTCCGGCGGCTTTCAGCACCCGGGCCATGCGCGCGCGCCGCCGCACTGCCCGCTCGCTTTCCTGCGCCGCCTGGAGTGCAACGGCACCGATAACCAGTGACGCGCGGTCGCAAATCAGAAAGTCCGCACTCAGGTGACCGACGCGGGTCAACCAGTCCCCATACGAGTTGCGCCTGGGCACGCGGATGAAGCGCGCCAGGGGCACTTGCGAAAAGATCAGGCACTCTGGCAGGGCCTTGACCAGGGTTTCATGGGCTGATCGTTCGCCGCCGTTCAACAGCCGCGTAACCTCTGGCGGCCAGCCGATCACGGTGTCAATGCTGTCGCGCTCGCGGGCCGTCTCGTCGTCTGATGCGGCCGACAGGCTGCGGCGCCGAAACAGCCAATAGCCGATCGCTGCGGCCACTGATACTGCAAAAACGGCCAAAATCTCGATCGGCATGGTGTCCAGTAAGCGTCGGGCAAGAGACAATTAAGATGGGTCAAATAGGGTACGCGCCATCCCCGCGCGCCGCCATCCCCAATATTGTTGAGGCAGCGCCGAAAGGCTGCCTAGCGACCGAAGCCTTTCATGGCCCCAGGGCCGCCCATTCGCTTCATCATCTTCATCAGGCCGCCGCCTTTCATCTTTTTCATCATTCCCTGCATCTGCTCAAACTGGTTGAGCAGGCGGTTGACCTCCTGCACCTGAACCCCGGCGCCGGCCGCAATGCGGCGCTTGCGGGTGGCCTTGATCAACTCTGGCTTGCGCCGTTCCAGCGCCGTCATCGAGCAAATGATGCCTTCCATGCGCTTGACGTCGCGCTCGGCACGGTCCATGTCGCCGGCACCCAGCGCACCCGCTTTGGCACTCAGTTGGCTCGGCAACTTGTCCATCAGCGACGACAAGCCGCCCATCTTCTTCATTTGCGATATCTGCGACAGGAAGTCGTTCAGGTCGAAGGCGCTGCCGCTCTTGACCTTGTCGGCCAGTTTTTGCGCTGCGTCGAGATCGACCCCTTTCTGGACTTCTTCTACCAGGGCCAGGATGTCGCCCATGCCCAACACCCGGCCGGCATGGCGCTCGGCGTCGAAGACCTCCAGACCGTCGATCTTCTCCGACACGCCGGCGTACTTGATGGGTGTGCCGGTGATCTGGCGCACTGACAGGGCGGCGCCCCCGCGGGCATCGCCGTCCAGCTTGGTCAGCACCACGCCGGTCAGCGGCAGGGCCTCCTTGAAGGCGCGGGCCGTGTTGACAGCATCCTGCCCCTGCATCGCGTCCACCACGAACAGGGTCTCGACCGGGTTGAGCACCGCGTGCAGTTCGCGAATCTCGGCCATCAAGGCCTCGTCGATGGCCAATCGACCGGCCGTGTCCACCAGCAGAACGTCAAAGTAGTGACGCTTGGCGTGGTCGAGCGCCGCCAGCGCGATCTCGCGCGGCTGCTGGTCGGGGGTCGAGGGGAACCACTCTGCGCCTGCCTGGCGCGTGACGGTCTTCAACTGCTCGATCGCCGCTGGCCGGTAAACGTCAGCAGATACCGTCAGGACCTTCTTCTTGCGCTTGTCGATCAGGTGCTTGGCCAGCTTGGCGGTGGTCGTCGTCTTGCCAGCGCCTTGCAGACCGGCCAGCAGGATGACTGCCGGCGGCTGCGTGGCCAGGTTCAGCTCGCTGATGCCTTCGCCCATGGTCGCGGCCAGCTCGCGGTGCACGATGCCAACCAGGGCCTGGCCTGGGTTGAGCGAGCCGGCGACCTCCTGGCCCAGCGCCTTGTCCTTGACGCGGGCAATGAAGTCGCGCACCACCGGCAGGGCAACGTCGGCCTCCAGCAAGGCCATGCGCACTTCGCGCAACATGTCGCCGACGTTGGCCTCCGTGATGCGGGCTTGACCCCGCATCGTCTTGACCAGGCGCGAGAGGCGATCAGAAAGGGTCGAGGCCATCAAGAGCGGCCGCAGCCGAAAGTACACTGACCCCATGATCTTAGCGTCGAGAGACCTTGCCCGATGGTGCTGAGCCTGGAATGGGTCACCAGCCTGGTGGCCATGCTTGGCTATGTCGCTGCCGCATGGCCTTTGCCCTCGCGTGCGCGCTGGCCCGAGGCGGCCTTGGCCATCGGCTGGGTGGCCCACGGTCTGGCCCTGGCGCTGGACGTGTTCGGCTATGGGGCGGTGGTGCAGGGCGCGCGTTTCGGCTTTGCGCCAGCGCTTTCGGCCACGGTCTGGATCGTGCTCGCCGTGCACACGGTGGAGAGCCGGCTTGTCCCCGTTCCCGCAGTGCGGCGGGTGCTGGCGGTGGCGGGCACGGCCGTGGTGTTGCTGGCCGCCGCATTCCCCGGCGAGTCGCGGCCGCACTTGGGCTCCGCATGGCTGCCCCTGCACTGGCTGCTCGGCGTCGTGTCGTATGGCCTGCTGGCCATGGCCGTGCTGCACGCCTGGTTGCTGGACAGCGCCGAGCGGCGTCTGCGCAGCCGCGCGGTCGCCGCCAAGGCCTTGAGCGCTGGCATGCCCTTGATGCAGTTGGAGCGCCTGACCTTTCGCTTCGTAGAGATCGGCTTCATTGCCCTCACGAGCGCAATCGTGCTTGGTGTCTGGGCCGCGCCCGCGTGGCGATGGGATCACAAGTCGGTCTTGTCCTTGCTGGGCTGGGCCACCTTTGCCGTTCTGCTCGGCGGGCGGCACTGGCGCGGCTGGCGCGGTCGGCAGGCGACGCGCTGGGTCTATGCCGGCGCCGTGCTGCTGCTGCTGGCTTACGTTGGCTATCGCTTCGTGCTCGAGGTGATCTTGCAGCGGACCGGCTGAGGCGCAACGGGCGATGAAGGCTCTTGTCGTCCTGCTGGCGTTGCTCCTGCTGGTGTGGTTGGTGCTGGGCAGCGTGCGGCGTCGCGGCCAGCGCGGGCAGCCCCCCGCGCCGCCTGTGCCGGCGCCGGCACCGACGATCGAAGGCATGGTCGTGTGTGCGCATTGCGGTGTCCACCTGCCTGCCAGTCTGGCCTTGGCCACCCAGGAGGCGGCTTATTGCAGTGCGGCGCACCGCGATGCCGGTCCGCGTGTGTCCTGAACGCAGCCAGCCACGCTCTGCCGCTCGAATGGCGTCCTCATGAGTGAGTCTGGCGCACCGGCTGCAGCGGCCGCCGCAGAGCGGCGCCGTGGCGACAGGCGCAGCGCGCAGCGCCCCACCGAAGCGTGGTCCGCGACGGTGGCCGCCGACTCGCTGTTCGATGCGCTGGGCGTCGGCAGTGGCGCTGAGGGCGCCGACCGCAGCCCTGCGGCCGAGTCAGCTGAGCGCAGGGGCTTTGTGCCGGGCTGGGGCGAGACGTCGCTGCCCGCTGACAGCCGCTTCCTGTCACGCCAGGCACGTCGCATCGTCTCGGCCGGCAGCAGCACCTTTGAGCGCCTGTACCGAATCTTCGTGGGCGCACGGGCCGTGCTGGGTCTGGCGCTGCTGGTCACGCAAATCCTGGGCAGCTTGTTTGGCGCGCGGTCGACCGTGGCCTTGAGCGTTTGTGTGCTGTACGCCGCACAGGCCCTCACGCTGTGGGTGCTGCCGCGGTTTCGCGGGGCCGCGCGCTCGCAGACGCGTCTGACACGTCGCCAGTGGCTGGCCACCATCGGTTTCGACATGCTGACCTTCTCGGCCTTGCACGCGCTGGAGCCGGTCAGCCCGTTCAACTACGTCGCGCTGCTGGTCTTGCCGGTCTTGATGGCAGGTGTGCTGACGGGGCGCTTGCTCGCCTTGGCAACGGCGGCAGCGGTATCGCTGATGTTGCTGGCGGCCGCATGGCGCACCGGCCTGAACCTTGGCGATCTGACCACCACCATGACGCCGGCGGGGCTGGCGGGCATCGGCTTCTTTGCCATCACGCTGTTGACGGGCGAGTTGGCGGGGCGTCTGGCGCGCGAGGAGCTGACCGCGCGTGGCAGCCTGGAGTTGGCACGGCAGCAGGCTCAGCTCAACCGCCTGGTGATCGAAGAAATGACCGACGGCGTGCTGGTGATCGACCGACGCGCCCGCGTGCGTGCGGCCAACCCAGCCGCGCGCCGCTTGCTGGTGCTGCAGGGCCTGGGCCGCGCAGCGCCCTTCCAGTTGCAGGACGACACGGCCTGGGCGGAGCTGACTCAGGTGGTGCAGAAGTCTTTCGAAGCCGGGCGGTGGCCTGACGGCGCACGCGACCTGACGCTGCACTTTGATGGCGGCCAAACACGCGCGTTGCGCTTGCGGGCCCGCTTCACACGGCCGCGGGCCGGCAGCGCCACAGGTTCAGCGGAGAGCCCGTCTAGCGGCGAGGTGTTTTGCGTCGTCTTTGTCGAAGACCTGCGCAGCGTGCAGGCCCGCACGCGCCAAGAAAAGCTGGCTGCGATGGGCCGCGTTTCTGCGGGTATTGCACATGAGATCCGCAACCCTCTGGCCGCGATTGCGCAGGCCAATGCCCTGCTCGCCGAAGACGCAGTGGGCGCTGAACAACAGATGCTGACCGGCATGGTCGCGGACAACGTCGAGCGCCTCAAACGTCTGGTCGACGACGTGATGGAGGTGGCACCTGGCTTCGATGCAACGCCGCAGGCGATCGACCTCGGTGCCGAAGTCGGTCGCATCGTCGCCGACTGGGCCCGCACCAGCCAGTTCTCGTTGGAGAGCGGCGGCCGACTTCGAGTCGAGCTGCCGCAGGAGCCCGTTGCGGTGCTGTTCGATCCCGAGCACCTGCGCCGCGTTCTGGTCAACCTGCTCGACAACGCGCGCCGCCACGCCAGCGACCAACCGGGCGCGATTGCGCTTCTTGCTGAGCGTGTCGGGGGATCCCAGGCCCGGGTTTCGCTGGCCAGCGATGGTGACCCGATTCCACCCGACATCGAGCCCTACTTGTTCGAGCCCTTCTTTTCCACGCGCAGTCGCGGCACCGGCCTGGGCCTGTATATTTGCCGAGAGCTATGCGAGCGCTATGGCGGCAGCATCGAGTATTGGCACCATCCGCAAGGCAGCGTTCACTGCAATGAGTTCACGGTCACCGTGCGGGTGGCGTCAGCGGCCGGTGCGGCGCCGAGCCAGAACCGCTTGGTGCTCTGAGCCTGTGGCGGCAATCAGGCGCGTGTGCGAAGCCCAGGAGTCCCAAGGCGCATAGCGCAGTGCAATGCACGAAGAGTCCCGAATGACATCCAACGCTCCTGCCCACTTCAGCTTGCTCGTCGTCGACGACGAGCCCGACCTGCGCACACTCTACGAGTTGACGCTGCTGCGCGAAGGCTATGACGTCGAGAGCGCGGGTTCGGTAGAGGAGGCGCTGTTGCACCTCAAGGACCGGACCTACAGCGCCGTCATCACCGACATGCGTCTACCTGACGGCAGCGGCCTGGACTTGTTGGCCAAGCTCGAGCAGGGCGGTCGGCGCGAGAAAGCAATCGTGATCACGGCGTACGGATCGGCAGAGAACGCGGTGGAGGCCTTGAAGGCTGGCGCCTACGACTACCTGACCAAGCCGGTCGACCTGCGACAGTTCCGTGCCGTGGTGGCCTCGGCGCTGGGCCGCGCGCCGCAGACAGCCCCCCCGGTTGTGCCGACCAACCTGCCCCGCGAAGGGGGCGGGCCGGCTGCCGGGACCCGGTCGGCGCGCGAGGGGCCGCGCGCTGGGCCGCCCGACCTGACCCGGCCCGGCTTGACGCCGGCTAGCGCTGTGGTCGATCCCGTGCCCCCGGCTTTGCGGCGCCTGTCGGGCAACTCCGCGGCCATGCAGCAGGTGCGCTCGCTGATCGAAAAGGTCGCTCGCAGCATGGCGCCGGTGCTTGTCCAAGGTGAGTCCGGCACAGGCAAAGAGTTGGTGGCGCGGGCCATCCACGATGTCAGCCCACGCGCCGGCCAGCCCTTCATCGCCGTCAACTGTGGCGCCATCCCGGAGCATCTGCTGGAGGCAGAGTTCTTCGGCTACCGCAAAGGCTCCTTCACCGGCGCCAACGAAGACCGTGACGGCTTCTTCCAGGCCGCTCACGGCGGTACTTTGTTTCTCGACGAGATCGGGGACTTGCCGTTGGCCATGCAGAGCAAGCTGCTGCGGGTGATCCAGGAGCGGTCGGTGCGACCGATCGGCGCCGTGGTCGAGGCCCCGATCAATGTGCGGGTACTGAGTGCGACACACAAGGATGTTGCGACCGAGGTTCAGACCGGGCGCTTTCGGCAGGATTTGTTCTACCGCTTGAACGTGATCCAGATCCGGGTGCCGCCGCTGCGCGAGCGCGCCGACGATCTCGCTCCGATCTGCGCCGCGCTGCTGGAACGCATCGCCAGGGATGCGGGCGTCTCCCCGGCGCCGACCCTATCGCGCGATGCCTTTGCGCGCCTGGCGCGCTACGCGTTTCCCGGCAATGTGCGCGAACTGGAAAACCTGTTGCACCGTGCCGTCGCTCTCTCGGGCAGCGACCTCATTGCCAGCGATGACCTCGGGCTGGCCGACGATGTCTTCATCGAGACCGACGCCGCTGTGATCGATGCGCGCCTGGCCGCGGTGGTAGCGCCTCCCGCCACTGCGCCCAGTTTGCCGACTGACCTGGTGACCCACCTCGACGAAGTCGAGCGCGACATCCTGGCGCGCGCTCTGGAGCGCCACCGTTTCAACCGCACCGCGGCCGGCGTCAGCCTGGGCCTGTCATTGCGGCAGATGCGCTACCGCATGGCGCGCCTGGGCGTGGTGGTGGCCGGCGTCGACAGCGGCGACTGAGATCTTGAAACGCACGGTCTGGCAGTCGGGCTGGTGGCGCCATGCGCGGCGCCTGCCGTCGCCGAATTTCGGTCCGCGAGCGGAGGGTGACGGCGTCACCTTGGCGGTTGTTCATTCAATCAGCCTGCCACCGGGCCACTACGGCGGCAGCCAGGTGGAGCGTCTGTTCACCAACCGCCTGGACCCAGGCGAACATCCCTACTTCGAAGGACTGCGAGGCTTGCAGGTCTCGGCCCACTTCTTCATCCGCCGCGACGGTCAGGTGCTGCAATTTGTGTCCTGCGATGACCGCGCCTGGCATGCGGGTGTGTCGCGCTGGGCAGGCCGCGAAGACTGCAACGACTACTCGATCGGGATCGAGCTTGAGGGTCTGGAGACGGCGGCGTTTGAGGCTGCCCAGTACATCTCGCTGTCGCGTCTGCTGCGTTCTGCGGCGCGGCGCTACCCCCTTACTGCCGTCGTCGGGCATGAACACATTGCGCCTGGCCGCAAGGCCGATCCAGGTCCCGGCTTTCGCTGGCGCCGGCTGGCCCGTCAGCTGGGCGCACGCCCCGCCATCGCGCCGTTTGGTTTGGCTGACCATCAGTGGAAGCCCGGGTCACGACGCTAGCGGTAGTGGCTTGCCCCCTGGGGAGACCCCAGATATAGTGTTCGAGTGGTAAGCTCCTTTCTCCTTCAAAGCGCGGTGACAGTCGTTGAATCGGCTGTTGCGGACGGCGACTCACGGGCAAGGAAGCACGCATCCCGTTTTGCGCGGATCGACCGTCGCACCCTTCACCCGTTCTGTCTTGCGGCCCGCTGATTGCGGACCCCGCTACTGTTCTTGTTTTGCTGCATGGGATCCGTTCGCGCTGTTGGCCGTGCGGACCCCCTTCCTGGTTCCACATTCGTATTCGTATAAAGGCCCCCACATGCAAGTTACCTCCGCTGTCACTGCCGCCACCGCCGCCGCCGCCGCCCAGCCCGGCGCGATGCCTGTCGCAGCGACGCCCACTTCGGCCTACCAGGGCTATCAGATCATTCGTCGCAATGGCGCGGTGGTGGCCTTCGCGCCGAACAAGGTGGCGGTGGCCTTGATGAAGGCGTTTCTGGCCGTGCATGGCACCCAGGGCGCTGCATCGGCCAGCGTGCGCGAGACAGTCGATGGCCTGACCGAGGCGGTGGTTCGCGCGCTTTTGCGCTCGCGACCGGGCGGCGGTACTTTCCACATCGAAGACGTTCAGGACCAGGTGGAACTGGGATTGATGCGGGGCGGGCACCACGAGGTGGCGCGAGCCTATGTGCTCTACCGCGAACGCCGCTCGCAGGAGCGCGCCAAGCAATCCAAGTCGCGTGACCTTCCGAAGCCGCAGTCCCTGACCGTCATCGACCGCGGCCAGCGCGTGCCCCTTGACGACGCCAAGTTGCAAGGTCTGATCGAGTCGGCCTGCGCCGATCTCGGTGCCGATGTGCGCGCCGAGCCGATCCTGGCCGAGACGCGACGCAACCTGTACGACGGTGTGCCGATCGACGAGGTCTACAAGGCATCGATCCTGGCGGCGCGCACCATGATCGAGAAGGAGCCGGCCTACACCCGCGCCACCGCGCGCTTGCTGCTGCACACGATCCGTCGCGAGATCCTCGGTGACGAAGTGACCCAGGCCGAAATGGCCGGGCGCTATGCCGACTACTTTCCGACCTTCATCAAGAAGGGCGTGGAGAGCGAACTGTTGGACGAAAAGCTGATGCAGTACGACTTGGTGCGCCTGGGCGCTGCACTCAAGGCCGAGCGCGACCTGCAGTTCGATTACCTCGGCCTGCAGACGCTGTACGACCGCTACTTCCTGCACATCGACGAGCAGCGCATCGAGATGCCGCAGGCCTTCTTCATGCGCGTGGCGATGGGCCTGAGCCTGAACGAGATCGACCGCGAGGCGCGCGCGGTCGAGTTCTACAACGTGCTCTCCAACTTCGACTTCATGAGCAGCACGCCGACGCTCTTCAACAGCGGCACGCGGCGTTCGCAGCTCAGCAGCTGCTACCTCACGACCGTGGCCGACGACTTGGACGGCATCTACGAAGCGCTGAAGGAGAACGCGCTGCTGTCCAAGTTCGCCGGCGGCCTCGGCAACGACTGGACCAACGTGCGCGCGCGCTCGGCAGCCACATCAAGGGCACCAACGGCAAGAGCCAGGGCGTCGTGCCCTTCCTC
>JANNGJ010000322.1:0-1863 GCA_031403815.1 Burkholderiales bacterium
GACCATCGCCACGGCCCGCGACAAGACGAGTTGTCGCTGCGTGACTACGTCGATTTGCCGCCGGGCTTCAACCCGCGCACCCTGGCCTGGGCCCAGGCCCTGCGCAACGACCCGCGCTACGCCGAGGCCAGCCATGAGCGCCTGGTTGACGTGGTGCTCGACATCATTCGCCGCGGCTTCACCTACACGCTTACGCCGGGCACGTATGGCGACGACAACGAGAACCGCTTCGCCATCGACGAGTTCTGGCTTGATCGCAAACAGGGCTTTTGCGAGCACTTCTCCACCGCCTTCGTGGTCGTCATGCGTGCGCTCGACATTCCGGCCCGCGTCGTCACCGGCTACCAGGGTGCCGACACCGAGTTGCAGGACGGTGACATCATCGTGCGCAACAGCCACGCCCACGCCTGGACCGAGGTCTGGCTGGCCGGACGCGGCTGGGTGCGCGTTGACCCGACAGCGGCCGTCGCCCCCGAGCGCGTGACGGTGAGCCGCAACCTGCGGCCTCAACCGGGCGTGGTCGCCGGCGCGATCAACGCCGTCAGCCCCGCCCTGATGGCGCGCTTGCGTTCGACCTGGGAGCTGGTCAACAACCGCTGGAACCAATGGGTGCTGAATTACTCCCGCGCGGAGCAGTTCGACCTGCTGAAAAAGCTGGGGGTTGGCACGCCGAGCTGGGAAGACCTGGCTTACCTGCTGATCGGCCTGCTCAGCGGCGCCAGCCTGCTCGGTGCCGCCTGGGCTTGGTGGGACCGGCATCGCCGCGACCCGTGGCAGCGCCTGCGCACGCGCCTGACGCAGCGCCTGGCAGCCCTGGACATCACGGCCGCCGAGCACGAAGCGCCGCGCGCCCTGGCCGTGCGCGTGCGTGAGCGACTTGGGGCCCGCGGCGAGGCGCTGGCGTTGCAGCTTGAAGTGCTCGACGGCCTGCGCTATGGCCGCGCTGCACTGGCGCGGCCCGACCCGGCGTGGTGGTCGGCCTTTGCCGCCACAACGGCTGCACTGGCACGCTCGCGATAATCTGCCGATGCGCCTTGCCCCTTTTCTGTTGCTGTCGATCGCAGCCACGCTGTGCCCGCCCGCACTGGCCCAAAGCGCGCCCCGCACTGCCGCTGTCGAACGCCCGCCTTACAGCCAGCGCGACGACGTGCAGCGCTTCGCCGAGGCCGTGGCTGCGCGGCGGCCCGAGCTCGATGTTGCCTGGGTGCGCGAACAGCTCGGGCAGGCGCGCTACGTGCCGGCCGCTGCCCAGCTGATCATGCCGCCGCCGGCCGGCACGGCGAAGAACTGGGCCGCCTACCGCGCCCGCTTCGTCGAGCGCGAGCGCATCTCTGCGGGCGTGTCTTTCTGGCGCGCCAACCAAGCCTGGTTGACGCAGGCCGAAGCCCGTTGGGGCGTGCCGGCCGAAATCATCGTCGGCATCGTCGGCGTCGAAACCTTCTACGGCCGCATCATGGGCAACTTCCGCGCCATCGATGCCCTGGCCACGCTGAGCTTTGACTTTCCCAGCGGCCGCAGCGACCGCTCGCCCTTCTTTCGCGAGCAGCTTGAGGAGTTGCTGGCGTGGAGCCGGCGCGAAGGCAGTGACCCGCTGGCCGTGCGCGGCTCCTTTGCCGGCGCCGTCGGCCTGCCGCAGTTCATGCCCGGCAGCATCAACCGCTATGCCATCGACTTCGACAACGACGGCCGCATCGACTTCATGAAGCCGGCGCAGGGCGCCGACGCCATCGGCAGCATTGCGCGCTACCTCGCCGCCTTCGGCTGGCAGCCCGGCCTGCCGACCCACTACCGCATCACGCCGCCGCCTTCGCTGGTCGACCGCGCCGTGCTGCTGGTGCCCGACATCCTGCCCAGCTTCAGCGC
>JANNGJ010000323.1:0-8597 GCA_031403815.1 Burkholderiales bacterium
GGGATCGCGCCTCAGCGCAGGCCTACTACGATTCCGCAACCTACACCCAGGCACGCAAGGTCCGTGCAGTCGCCGGCAGCATCGACATGATCGTCGTCGATGGCGTCAACTGATCTACCCAAACCAAGAAAGCAACGCTCATGAGTGCCATCGTCGATATCGTCGGCCGGGAAATCCTCGACAGCCGCGGCAATCCCACTGTGGAGTGCGACGTGCTGCTGGAAAGCGGCACCATGGGCCGCGCCGCCGTTCCCTCGGGCGCCTCGACGGGTTCTCGTGAAGCCATCGAGCTGCGCGACGGCGACAAGGCGCGCTATGGCGGCAAGGGCGTGCTGCGCGCCGTCGAGCACATCAACACCGATATTTCGGAATCGGTGCTCGGCCTCGATGCCAGCGAACAGGCCTTCCTTGACAAGACCCTGATCGACCTCGACGGCACCGACAACAAGGGCCGCCTGGGCGCCAACGCCACCCTGGCCGTCAGCATGGCGGTGGCGCGTGCCGCTGCCGAAGAGAGTGGTCTGCCGCTGTACCGCTACTTCGGTGGCATGGCCGGCATGCAGTTGCCGGTGCCGATGATGAATGTCATCAACGGCGGCGCGCACGCCAACAACAACCTCGACTTGCAAGAGTTGATGATCATTCCGGTCGGCGCCCCCACCTTCCGTGAAGCGGTGCGCTACGGCGCCGAGGTCTTCCACGCATTGAAGAAGATCCTGCATGACAAGGGCATGCCGACCTCGGTGGGTGACGAAGGCGGCTTCGCGCCCAACGTGGCCAGCCACGAGGCCGCAATCCAGTTGATCCTGGAGGCCATCGACAAAGCCGGCTACGAGGCCGGGCGCCAGATCGCCATCGGCCTGGACTGCGCCGCCAGCGAGTTCTACAAGGACGGCAAGTACCACTTGGAGGGCGAGGGCCTGCAGCTCACCGCGCCGGAGTGGACCGACATCCTGGCCACCTGGTGCGACAAGTACCCCATCATCAGCATCGAAGACGGCATGCACGAGGGCGACTGGGACGGCTGGAAGCACCTGTCGGATCGCCTGGGCAAGAAGGTGCAATTGGTCGGCGACGACTTGTTCGTCACCAACACCAAGATCCTGCAACGCGGCATCAACGAGGGCGTGGCCAACTCCATCCTGATCAAGATCAACCAGATCGGCACCCTGACCGAGACCTTCGCCGCCATCGAGATGGCCAAGCGCGCCGGCTGGACGTCCGTCATCTCGCACCGCTCGGGCGAGACCGAAGACTCCACCATCGCCGACATCGCCGTCGGCTCCAACGCCGGTCAGATCAAGACCGGATCGCTCAGCCGCAGCGACCGGATCGCCAAGTACAACCAGTTGCTGCGCATCGAAGAAGACCTCGGTGACGTGGCCAGCTACCCCGGCCGCGCGGCTTTCCACAACCTGCGCTGATCGATCTCATGTCGCTGCGCTGGAGCACCGCTGCCCTGCTTGCGCTGCTGGCGCTGGTGCAAGCGCAGCTGTGGTTCGGCAATGGTGGCAAGCCGCATGTGATGAATCTGCAGCTGCAGTTGACGCGCCAACAAGGGACCAACGACGCCGCCCGCGCGCGCAACACCCGGCTCGAGGCCGAGGTGCGTGACCTGCGCGAAGGCCTGGAGATGGTCGAAGAGAAGGCACGCAGCGAGTTGGGCATGGTCAAGCCCGACGAAGTGCTGGTGCAAATCGCACCCGCCAAGCGCTGAGCGCCCGATGGCGCTGCTCGACCCGCTGCTGGCGGCTGCCTTCACGCTACTGGAAACGCCCGTCAGCTGGCTCGAAATCGTCGCCTTCGTGCTGTCCCTCTGGATGGTGGTGTGCAACATCCGCGTCGACCCGCTGGCCTGGCCGCTGGCGATTGCGGCGTCTCTGCTCTATGGCCTGCTCTTCCTGTCGAGCAAGCTGTATGGCGAGGCGGGCCTGCAGCTCTTCTTTGTCGTCATTGCCGGCTGGGGCTGGTGGCAGTGGCGCTTCGGCACCCAGGGCGGCGGCGTGCCGCTGGTGGTGCGCGCGCTGGGACGACGCCGACTCGGCGCGCTCACGGCCCTGGTCCTGCTCGCCTGGCCCCTGCTCGGCCTGCTGCTCGACCACGCCACTGACAGCGACGTGCCCTACTTCGATGCCTTCCCGACAGCGCTCAGCGTGGCCGGGCAGTGGCTGCTCGGGCGCAAGTACATCGAGAACTGGCCCACCTGGGTGCTGGTCAATGTGGTCAGCGTCGGCCTGTTCGCCAGCAAGGGGCTGTGGCTCACCGCCCTGCTCTACGCCCTGTTCGCGTTGCTGGCGCTGGCCGGCTGGCGTGCCTGGGCTCGGCTGGGTACGCAGGGTCCGGCGAGGCCATGAGCGCCGGCCGAGTTATCGCCATCGTCGGTGCCGAGAGAACCGGCAAGAGCACGCTGGCGCTCGGCCTGGCCGCACGCATCCACGAGCAGACCGGCCTGCGTTGCGCCGTTGTCGGCGAGTACCTGCGCGAGTGGTGTGATCGCGAGGGGCGCACGCCGCGCGCTGCAGAGCAAATGGCGATTGCGCAGGAGCAGCAACACCGCATCGCCACCGCTGCAGCCCAGCACGCCATCGTCGTCGCCGACACCACAGCGCTGATGGTCGCCATCTACAGCCAACTGCTGTTCGACGACGATTCGCTCCTGCCGATGGCCGCCGCAGCGCAGCGCAGCGTCGATCACACCCTGTTGACGGCACTCGACCTGCCCTGGGTCGCCGATGGCCATCAGCGCGACGGCGAACATGTGCGCGCGCCTGTGGACCGGCGGCTGCGCGCGCTGATGCTTGAGCACGGCATCGCCTGGTCGGTCGTCGGCGGCCAGGACGCCGCGCGCGTCGATCAGGCCTTCGCTGCGGTGACGCCGCTGCTCGCCACGCTGACACCTGCGAGTGCGGGCCTGTTCACGCGCCTGGCCGAGCGCGACGCGGCAGCGCCGGTCTGGCGCTGGGTTTGCGACACCTGCGACCAACCCGAGTGCGAACACCAGCTGTTCACTGCCGCACGCGGGGCCTGAAGCTCAGTTGAGCGCCGTCGAGCCTGGCGGCTGGTCGCGCTCCGGCGTGAACAGCTCGCCGACATCCACCGCATCGAAACGGTACTGCAGGCCGCAAAATTCGCATCCGATCTCGACCTCGCCACGCTCAGTGACGATGCCGTGCACCTCGTCGGCACCCAGACCGAGCAGCATGCGCCGAACCCGCAGGCGCGAGCAGCGGCAGGCAAAGTGCGGCAGCAGTGGCGCAAAACGGCGCAGGTCTTCTTCCCAATACAGCCGGCGCAGCAAGGTGTCGGCATCGAGCCCTAGCAACTCCTCGCGGGTCAGCGTGGCCGTGAGCACGGCAATGCGGTTGAAGGCTTCGTTCAGGCCAATCTCGTCCTCGCGCTGTTGGCGCTCGAGGTTGCCCTCGCCTTCAACCGGCAAACGCTGGATCAGCAGACCGGCGGCCCCGGCGTCCGAGGCGGCCAGCAGCAAGCGGGTGTCGAGTTGCTCCGACTGCAGCATGTAGTGCTCCAGCACCTCGGCCAGCGACTGCAGTGGCTCGCCAGCATCACCGCGCAGGCCGACGACGCCCTGGTAGGGCTGCGCGCCACCGCTCTTGTCCTGCGGGTCGAGCGTGATGGCGCAGCGACCTTGGCCCTGCACGTTAAGCATGTCGGAGAGGCGGGCCTCGGCGGCAACATCGCCGACGACGGTGGCCGTGGCGCGGAAGCTCAGGTCGGGCAACACTTCGGCCACCGCCAGCTTGACCGGGCCGTCGCCAAACACCTGCAAGATCAGGGCACCGTCGAACTTGATGTTGGCCTGCATCAGCGTTGCCGCCGCCGCCATCTCGCCGAGCAGCGCACGCACCGCCGCCGGGTAGGCGCCGCGGGTTTCGCGCCGCCGCAGTGCTTCTTGCCAGGACGGCCCCAGCCGCACCAGCATGCCGCGCACCGGCAGGCCTTCGAAGATGAATTTGTGCAGTTCGTCCTGCATCAGGCCACCCGCACCAAGCTGTTGCGGTAGCGCGCCGCGCGCTCGACGTAGCCTTGTGCCGTCTCAAGCTGCCCCGCGATCTGCGCCGGCGTCAGCGCCCGCTGGGCCAGGGCCGGCGTGCCAATGACCAGCGAGCCTGCGGCAAACACCTTGTCTTGCGTCACCAGCGCACCCGCGCCGACCAAGCAGCCAGGGCCGAGGGTGGCCCCGTTGAGCAGCACCGCCTGGATGCCGATCAGGCAGCCGTCACCGATGCTGCAGCCGTGCAGCATCGCCAGGTGGCCAATGGTCACGTCTTGGCCAATCGTCAGGGGCCGGCCGGGGTCGGTGTGCAACACGGCGTTCTCTTGCACATTGCTGCGCGCGCCGATCACGATGGGCTCGTTGTCAGCGCGCAGCACGGCGCCGGGCCAGACGCTGACGCCAGGGCCGAGGGTGACATCGCCGATCACGACGGCGCTGTCGGCCACCCAGGCCGTGGTGTCGATGTGCGGCGTGGCGTCGCCGAGGCGGTAAATGGGCATGCAGATCTCAGTCGCGTGGAACGCACAATTGTAGGAATGGAACTTCGTCAACGCGCCCTGGACTTGCTGTGCCTGGCCAATCCCGCAGAAAAGGCGCTTGCCACACGCGCGCTGTTCGCAGCTGCTGACTCGCTGCGCCTCGACACCCAGGCCCACCTGGCCGAGCCTTCCGGCCTGCCGGGTCGGCCCGCCCTGCCACGCCTGGTTCCACACCTGGCATTGGCGCGCCGCTCGCCGTTCACGCCGGCCGGTCGGGCCGCGCTGCTGCACTCTGTGGCCCACATCGAGTTCAACGCTATCGACCTGGCGCTGGATGCGATCTGGCGTTTTGCCGGCCTGCCGGCCGCCTACTACCGCGATTGGCTCCAAGTTGCCGCCGAAGAGGCGCTGCACTTCACGCTGCTGTGCGAGCACCTGCGCGAATCGCTCAACCACGACTACGGCGACTTCGATGCGCATGATGGCTTGTGGACCATGGTCGAGCGTACCAAGCACGACCTCGTCGCGCGCATGGCCCTGGTGCCGCGCACGCTCGAAGCGCGCGGCCTGGATGCTGCGCCGCCGATGCAAGCCAAGCTGGCGAAGGCCGGCGATGCGCGCGCGGTTGAAATCCTCGACGTGATCTTGCGCGACGAAGTCGGCCATGTGGCCATCGGCAACCGCTGGTACCGCTGGCTGTGCGAGCGCGAGGGGCTCGACCCGCTGGCCCACTACGCGTTGTTGGCCGAGTGCCATGATGCGCCGCGGCCGCGCCCGCCGTTCAACCTCGATGCGCGGCGACGTGCGGGCTTCAGCGCCGACGAGCTGGCGCTACTGGACCACAAGGACACCTGAAGCGGCTTGGCTATCGGTCGAAGCCTCGAGCGCCTTGACATCGATCAAGCCGCACTGTGAGGTCCGCCGCGATAGTGGGGCCATGCACTTACCGCAAGGCCTCCAGTGAGCATCCTCGGCGCCGTCATTCGCGTGCGGCCCGAGCAGCTCCCCGGCGTCGTCGCGCGGCTGCATCTGTTACCCGGCGTGGACGTGGCCCTGAACCCCGGTGACGGGCGCCTGGTGCTGGTGATCGAAGACGTCGAGCACGTGCCGCAGGAGGCCGCCCACACGCTGGAGCAGATTGCGCAGTGGCGCGAGGTGCTGAACACCTCGCTGGTCTATGAGTACTCAGGTCCCGATGTGGCGGCCCCAGCAGCCGGCGTCAGCAACTACCGCGACTGGCGTGGCGGCGGGGCCGCTGCGTCACCCCACAACGAAGACACGGCGCAAACGGTCGCCCAACGCTGAAAGCCGCCACCATGACCACCAACCGTCGTGACTTCCTGAAGACCCAGGCCCTGGTGGCCAGCGCCGCCGCTGCTGGCATCCCGATCATGGCCTCAGGCGCTGCGCCGGTCGCCACCACCGCCGACGGCACGGTGCGCTGGGACAAGGCACCCTGCCGCTTCTGCGGCACTGGCTGCGCCGTGATGGTCGGCGCGCAGGACGGCCGCGTCGTCGCCACGCAAGGCGACCCCGATGGCGCGGTGAACAAGGGCCTGAACTGCGTCAAGGGCTACTTCCTGTCGAAGATCATGTACGGCAAGGACCGCCTCACCGCGCCCTTGATGCGCAAGAAGAACGGCGCCTACGACAAGAACGGCGACTTCGCCGTGGTGAGCTGGGACGAGGCCTTCGACCTGATGGCGCGCAAGTGGAAAGAGACGCTCAAGAGCGACGGCCCGGCCGGCGTCGGCATGTTCGGCTCGGGCCAGTGGACGATCCACGAGGGCTACGCCGCCTCCAAGCTGTGGAAGGGCGGCTTTCGCTCCAACAACCTCGACCCGAACGCGCGCCACTGCATGGCCAGCGCCGTGGCCGGCTTCATGCGCACCTTCGGCATCGACGAGCCGATGGGCTGCTACGACGACATCGAGCAGGCCGACGCCTTCGTGCTCTGGGGCTCGAACATGGCCGAGATGCACCCGGTGCTGTGGAGCCGCATCACGGATCGGCGCCTCTCGAACCCGGCCACCAAGGTGGTGGTGCTATCGACCTTCGAGCACCGCAGCTTCGACCTCGCGGACCAGGGAATCATCTTCGCGCCGCAAACCGATTTGGCGATCTTGAACTACATCGCCCACTACCTGATCGTCAACAAAAAGGTCGATACCGAATTCGTCAAGAAGCATGTCAACTTCAAGAAGGGCGCCGACGACATCGGCTACGGCCTGCGCCCGGCGCATGCGCTCGAAAAAGACGCCAAGAGCAACGGCTATGCCGGCTCCGACGGCAAGCCCAAAGGCAACCCCAACGACTCGACGCCCCTCCAGCTTTGAGGAGTACGCCAAATTCGTCAGCGAGTACACGGCCGAGAAGGTGAGCAAGCTCTCGGGCGTGCCGGTCAAGCAGCTCGAAGAGCTGGCGAAGATTTACGCTGACCCGAAGGTCAAGGTGATGTCGCTGTGGACGATGGGCTTCAACCAGCACACGCGCGGCACCTGGGCCAACAACATGGTCTACAACATCCACCTGCTGACCGGCAAGATCAGTCAGCCGGGCAACAGCCCGTTCTCGCTGACCGGCCAGCCCAGCGCCTGCGGCACCGCACGCGAAGTCGGCACCTTCGCGCACCGCCTGCCGGCCGACATGGTGGTCACCAACCCCGAGCATCGCAAGCGCACCGAAGAAATCTGGGGCCTGCCGGACGGCACCATCCCCGACAAGATCGGCCTGCATGCGGTGGCGCAAAGCCGCGCCCTCAAGGACGGCAAGCTCAAGTGCTACTGGACCCAGACCACCAACAACATGCAGGCCGGGCCCAACGTCAACGGCGAGATCTATCCCGGCTGGCGCAACCCCGCCACCTTCATCGTCGTCAGCGATGTGTACCCGACGCTGAGCGCGATGGCCGCCGACTTGATCTTGCCGGCCGCCATGTGGGTCGAGAAGGAAGGCGCCTTCGGCAATGCCGAGCGGCGCACGCAGGTCTGGCGCCAGCAGGTCAGCGCGGCCGGCCAGGCGCGCTCCGACCTGTGGCAGTTGATGGAGTTTGCCAAGCGCTTCAAGATCGAGGAGGTGTGGCCGGCCGAGCTGATCGAAAAGCAGCCTGGCGTGAAAGGCAAGACCCTGTTCGACGTGCTCTACCGCAACGGCAAGGTCAACAAGTTTCCCCTCGCCGACCTGTCCAAGGTCAACGGCAAATACATCAAGGACTACACCAACGACGAGAGCGCGGCCTTCGGCTTTTATGTGCAGAAGGGCCTCTTCGAGGAGTACGCCGAGTTCGGTCGCGGCAAGGCCCACGACCTCGCGCCCTTCGATGTCTATCAAGAGGTGCGCGGCCTGCGCTGGCCCGTCGTTGACGGCAAGGAAACGCTGTGGCGCTTCCGCGAAGGCTACGACCCCTACGTCAAGAAGGGCGAGGGCGTGCGCTTCTATGGCCAGAAAGACGGCCGGGCGACCATCTTTGGCCTGCCCTACCAGCCGGCCCCCGAAGTGCCCGACAAGGACTACGACCTCTGGCTGTGCACCGGGCGCGTGCTCGAACACTGGCACACCGGCACGATGACGCGACGCGTGCCCGAGCTGCACCGTGCCGTGCCCGAAGCGGTGGTCTTCATGCATCCCGATGACGCCATCGACCGCGGCATCCAGCGCGGCATGAAGATCAAGGTCACGTCGCGCCGCGGCGAAATCCAGGCGCAAGTTGAAACCCGCGGCCGCAACAAGATGCCGCGCGGCCTGGTCTTCGTGCCCTTCTTCGATGAAGGCCGCGTCATCAACCGGCTGACCCTGGACGCCACCTGCCCGATCTCGAAGCAGACCGATTTCAAGAAGTGCGCTGTCAAGGTCATGCGCGCCTGAGGAGACATCACATGAACTTCACCGATTTGCTCAAAGTGGCGCTGGCCATCGCCATCCTCGCGATGGGCTTCGCGGCGCATGCGGCCGATGAGCCCGTGCTGCTCAAGGGCCTGCGCGGCGGCACGCCGGTGGACCGCGACAACCCGCCCACCGCCTCGCACCAGGAACGCGACCACCCGGTCTCCGACCGCGACTTCGTGCAACAGCCGCCGCTGATTCCGCACGGCACCGCGGGCTAC
>JANNGJ010000324.1:0-5594 GCA_031403815.1 Burkholderiales bacterium
CGTGCTCATGCGCTTCACGGCTTCGCGCGCGCAGACGAAGCTGCCGAAGACGTTGATGGCGAACATGCGCTGCAGGCGCGCGACACTGATGTTTTCCACCCGCACTTGTTCGTCGATCACGCCGGCGTTGTTGACCAGGCCCGCCAGCGGGCCCAGCTCGGCATCGACACGCGCAAACATTGCCAGCACCGCCGCTTCATCGGCCACATCGGCCGCAACCACGATAGCGCGCCGGCCGAGCGCGCGCACGCGGTCGGCCACCACCTGCGCCGCGCGCTCGTCGCGGCTGTAGTTCACGGCCACGTCCCAGCCCTTCTCGGCGCAGGCGATGGCCGTGGCCGCGCCAATGCCGCGCGAGGCGCCGGTGATGAGCACCGTGCGCGCAGCAGTTGGCGGGACTGCAATGGGGTTCATTTTTTCTTCCGCTCGCGGTCAAACTTGCGCCAGTAGGCGAACTCGTCCTCATGGACCTCGATGTCCACCTCCATCACCCGCGCCTGCAAGCGCTCTTGCACATCAGCGACGGCGCGGTTGTAGACGACGGGTCCGAGTTCTTCGAGAAAGAAGCCGAGCAAGCCACCGGCAGCGATATTGCCGATCTTTTCGTCCATGTTCTCGTGGAAGTAGCGCTCGATCGAGGCGATGGCCTCTTTGCGCTGCTCAGCGGAGAGTTCAATGCTCACGGCGTGTCGTCCGGCGCATGCACACGGTAGGCCGCACGCTCCCGCAGCCGTTCGACGTAGGCCGCCACGGCCGGCAACTCGGGCCGCGCCATCGGGGTCTTGAGCCAGCGGTGTACCGCCAGGCCCAGGCCGATGTCGGCCAGGGTGAAGCTCGGCCCCACCGCATAGGCGCCGGTCTTGACGAGTTGGGCGTCGAACATGCGCATCTGGCGATTCCAGTCGTGCACGCTGGCGGTGATGGCCGCCGCGTCGGTGTGCGCCGGGCTCTTGCGCGACAAGCCCAGGAAGGCATAGCGCCAGGCGTTGTTGAGCTGGCCGGCCTGCCAGTCGATCCATTGCTCGACCCGCGCGCGCGCCTGCGGCTCGCCAGGCAGCAAGTCGGTGCGGCCTTCGCGCGCAGCCAGGTAGCGGCAGATGCTGTTGGACTCCCAGAGCACGAAGCCGTCATCGACGATCACCGGCACCAATGCGTTCGGGTTCAGCGCCAGGAACTCGGGTGCCTGGGTCGAGGCAAAGCCCATGCCCCAGTCTTCCCGCGCGTAGGGCACCCCGAGTTCATCGCAGGTCCAGAGCACCTTGCGCACATTGATCGACGAGCTGCGGCCGAGAATTTGGAGCATGGCGCGATGATAAGCAAGGGCTGGCCCCGAGAGCACCGCGCACGCTGCGCCGCTACAGTGGCCCGACTCGACATCGGAGACCGCAATGCAACGCCGCAGCCTCATCCTCCACAGCGCCGCCTCAGCGGCCGCCCTGGCCCTGCCCGGCCTGGCCCGCGCGCAGGCGCTTGAGAAACCCAAGACCAGCATCGCCGTGGGCGGCAAGAACCTGCTGTACTACCTGCCGCTCACCATCGCCGAGCAGCGCGGCTACTTCAAGGCCGAGGGCCTGGACGTGACCATCGTCGATTTCGCGGGCGGCGCGCGCGCCTTGCAAGCCGTGGTTGGCGGCAGTGCCGACGTGGTGAGCGGCGCCTTCGAGCACACCGTCAACATGCAGCACAAGGGCCAGCGCATGCGCGCCTTCGTGCTGCAAGGGCGGGCGCCACAAATCGTGCTCGGCGTGAACCCGAAAACCATGGCCGGCTACAAGACCATCGCCGACCTGAAGGGCAAGAAGATCGGCGTCACCGCGCCGGGCTCGTCCACCAACGTGATGGTCAATTTCATCCTCGCCAAGGCCGGGTTGAAGCCAAGCGACGTGAGCATCATCGGCGTGGGCGCCGCACAAGGCGCGGTGGCGGCGATGCGCACCGGCCAGATCGACGCCATCAGCAACCTCGACCCCGTCATCACCCTGCTGCAGCGCTCGGGCGATTTGAAGATCGTCAGCGACACGCGCATCCTGGCCGAGTCGGAGAAGGTCTTCGGCGGCCCGATGCCCGCCGGCTGCCTGTATGCGCCGCAGAGCTTCATCGACAAGAACCCGGCCACCACCCAAGCGCTGGCGAATGCCATCGTGCGCGCCAACAAATGGATTCAGGGCGCCGGCGCGGCCGACATCATCAACAGCGTGCCCGAGGCCTTCCTGCTCGGCGACCGCGCGGTCTATATCGACGCCTTCCTCGCCGCCAAGGGCGCGCTGTCGGCCGACGGGCTGTTCCCCGACAAGGGGCCCGAGACGGCGTTTCGGGCGCTGGCTTCGATCGACGCCGAGATTGCTGCGGCCAAGCTCGACCTCGGCGCGGTGTTCACGAATGACTTCGTGAAGAAGGCCAACGCGAAGTACCCACGCGGCTGATTGCGAGGCCTGCGGCGTCTTACACTTGCTCCATCGAATCCATAGGAGCAAGAAGTGAACACGGCCACCCTGTCGTCGAAGTTTCAGATCTCCGTGCCCAAAGAGGTGCGCGAAGCCCTCGGTCTCAAACCAGGGCAGAAGCTCGCATTCATCAATACCGGCACGGGCATGCGCCTGGTACCGCAGCCCGCCATTCTGGATCTGGTGGGCATTGCGCGCGGCGCCAACACCGACAACGTGCGTGATCGCGAGGACCGGCTGGCACGCCTGCCAACGGCCAAAGTCCGCCGCAAGACCAGCACGCCGTGAAGCTGCCTGACACCTGTGTGTGGGTCGAGCTGTTCGCCGACACACCCACTGGCAGACGCTATCGGAACTTGTTCACAACGCCTGAACATGTTTTGGTACCGACTCTTGTGCTGTTCGAGTTGCGCCGCTGGGCCTTGCGCGAACTGGGTGAGGCCGAAACTGACCGCGTCATCGCGGCAACACGCAATGCGCACATCGTGCCCCTCGGTGAGCCGATTGCGTTGTTGGCGGCTGAGCTGACAGCTCGGCACAAACTGGCGGCGCTCGACGCGCTGATCTACGCGTCGGCGCTGCACCATCAGGCCACGCTGGTCACCTGCGACGCCCACTTCGAAGCCTTGCCTGGCGTCGAGTACCGGGCCAAGGCTGTGTCGTGAGCGCAGCGCAGTTTCATTCGGTACCCGCGCTCGCACTGCACCAGGTCGCCTGCACCTTCGCCAGCCGCGACGATCCGAGCCAGCGCTACACCGCTGTCAGCGACGTCACGCTGACAGTCGGTGCGGGCGAGTTCGTCGCCGTGGTGGGCCCGACGGGCTGCGGCAAGAGCACCCTGCTCAACGTCGCGGCCGGCCTGCTGGCGCCGAGCGCGGGCACGGTGCAAGTCTTTGGCGAGCCGCTGGCGGGCATCAACCGCCGTGCCGGCTACATGTTTCAGGCCGACAGCCTGATGCCCTGGCGCACGGCGCAGGAGAACGTGATGGCCGGATTCGAGTTTCGCGGCATGCCTTTGCCTGAGGCGCGCGCGCGGGCCGACGACTGGCTCAAGCGCGTCGGGCTCGGCGGCTTCGGCAACCGCTATCCACACCAGCTCTCCGGCGGCATGCGAAAGCGCACCTCGCTGGCGCAGACGCTGGCGCTGGACCCCGACATCATCCTGATGGACGAGCCCTTCTCGGCGCTCGACATCCAGACGCGGCAATTGATGGAGAACGAAGTGCTGGCCTTGTGGGCCGCGAAAAAGAAGGCAGTGCTCTTCATCACCCACGACCTGGACGAAGCCATCGCGATGAGCGACAGCGTCATCGTGATGAGCGCCGGTCCGGCCGCGCGGCCGATCGGCGCTTTCGATGTCGACCTCGCGCGGCCGCGTGATGTGGCCGAGATCAAGACCAGCCCGCGCTTCGTGGAGCTGCATGCCGCCATCTGGGCGGTGATGCGCGACGAAGTGCTCAAGGGCTATGCGCAGCAGCTGCAGGCGGCCCCGACATGAAGCGCGCCCCGAACAACGCGCACACGATCCGCTTGTGGCAGGCGGCGCTGCTGGTCGGCGTGTTTCTGTTCTGGCACGTGATGACCAAGCCGGGCCTGGTGCCGCCGCTGTTCTTCGACAACGACCGCCAGGCCGCCTTTTTCTTCGGCGAGCCGCTGAAGATCGCCGCGCGCATCTGGGCCTGGTTCGTCACCAACGCCGACATCTACCGCCACCTGGCGGTGACCCTGACGGAGACCCTGCTGGCCTTCGGCATCGGCTCGGTGCTCGGCCTGGCCACGGGCCTGTGGCTGGCGCTCTCGCCGACCGCCAGCGCCATCCTGGAGCCCTACATCACGGCGTTGAACTCAATGCCGCGGATCATCCTGGCGCCGATCTTCGCGGTCTGGTTCGGGCTGGGCATGGCCAGCAAGGTGGCCCTGGGCGTGACCCTGGTGTTCTTCATCGTCTTCTTCAATGTCTACCAAGGCGTGAAGGAGGTCAGCCCGGTGGTGCTGGCCAATGCACGCATGCTGGGCGCGAACTCGAAGCAGTTGCTGCGCCATGTCTACCTGCCCAGCGCCATGAGCTGGGTCTTTTCGTCCCTGCACACCAGCGTCGGCCTGGCCTTCGTCGGCGCCGTGGTCGGCGAGTACCTGGGTTCGAGCCAGGGCGTGGGCTACCTGATCCTGCAGGCCGAGGGCAGCTTCGACATCAACACGGTGATGGCCGGGATCCTGGTGTTGACGGGCTTTGCCTTGCTCCTCGACATGCTGGTCGGGCGCATCGAGCGGCGCTTGATGAAGTGGCAGCCACGCACGAGCGAGACCGAAAAGCGCTGATCGCGCGCGGCCGACGACATCCCGGTCCGAAAGGGCTGTCTCCAGCGTGGACTTGTCACCGGCTTGTCATGAGCCCGTTGCCAGAATGCTGGGTTGCACAACAGCCTGTAAGGAGCGTTAGATGGCCAAGGACTTTGACACGATGGAGGACAGCAACCGCTCCTCCAACCCCAGCATTCATGAAGTTTCAGAGCCGAGCCGGCGCACCGTGCTGCGTGGCGGCCTGGCCGGCACCCTGACGGGGCTGCTCGCGCCCCTGTCCGGGGTGGCGGCGTTGGCTGGTTGCGCCACGGTGGGCGGCGCCGGCTCTTTGCTCGGCTTCAAGAGCGTGCCCGTGTCGGCGGCCGACGCCATCGTGGTGCCCGAAGGCTACAGCGCGCAGGTGATCGCAGCCTGGGGTGAAGCCGTCGGTCTGTCCGGCGAGAACCCGGCCTTCAAGGCGGATGGCAGCAACACCGCGGCCGAGCAGGAAGCGCAACTCGGCATGCACCATGACGGCATTCACTTCTTCGCCCAGAACGGCAGCGCCTCGGGCCTGCTGGTGATGAACCACGAGTACGTCGATGACGGCCTGCTGCATGCCGACGGCCTGAAGACCTGGAACGCGCAGAAGGTGCGCAAGGCCCAGGCCGCGCATGGCGTATCGGTGATCGAAGTCGAGCAAAAGGCAGGCCGCTGGGACATCGTGCGGCCGTCGCCTTGGGCGCGTCGCATCACCGGCAACACGCCGATGGCCCTGGCCGGTCCAGTCGCCGGCCATGCCATGGTCAAGACCGCTGCCGACCCGAGCGGCCGCCGCGTGCTGGGCACGCTGAACAACTGCGGCAGCGG